>JAQBNU010000031.1 GCA_028288365.1 Chitinophagaceae bacterium
TTGTATATCATTAAACTGACTTACGGCATTCCCTGTTACAAAATCGATGTTACCATCGTCATATCCTATAATCAGATCTTTCGACTTATAAGAGCCTAATTTCGTTATGTTCAATCCTGTTAATCCATCTTTTTTAGATATTCCATTTAACGATTGATCTGTCTTATTGTAATAAAACAAAGCAAGTCCGTTTGAACAATACACCCTGTCATCGACCAATGCTAAACTTCGTGCATCGGAATTATATGGATAATGTACCCTCCATTGACCAATACCAACAGGGCTTTGCCCATAAACTATGCTAAAGCTTGTCTGCATTAGAGCAAACAGAGCCATAAAAATATTTTTTGAGGATTTCATGCTATTCAAATAAACGTAAAAACTTTATTTTTAACATAGAATATTGCTGTTAATTTCGGTAATTTTATAACCAGCACTTTACGAACTCCTCTATGAGCATAAATTTGGATCTTTCTAAGATACAGGCATACGGCACGGCACTTTCCAGTAAATTATGCAACACGTTTTTCTCAGGAAAATCAACTATCAATGGAGAACAAATCCTCTCCTTCACACCGGTTCAGCAATTGAATCTTTTAATTATCAAAACATTATTTGATCGTTGGAAAGATGAGCTTCAAAAATTAAAAAGTCCTTACTTTAATTATGAAGCAAAAGAGACAAAGGATGCATTGAATACTTTCATGAATGCCTTGTCGAAAAATATTTTGATCACGAAAGAATTTTATAATCCTCTGGTTCAAAAAGCAATTGGAGAAACCATCATACTTTGTATCTCTCCTGCGGAATACCTGATGCAGGAATGCAACACAAAAAGTACCCTATTAAAAAGCACATTGCTCGATGGAATAAAATACCACAAAGTACATGAGTCTTTTTTTCAAGGTTTGCAGGAACAATTAAGTAAAGTCTCCAGCGATGAAATCACAAGTGAAGAACTTGGGAAAATTATTTCTTTTCTCACGCTTCCCAGCGCAGTCGAAGAGTCCAAAGCAAAAGAAGTCCTGGAAGGCATGTCTACACTGTTGTCATTCGACATCAAGGATTTTAATCCGCAATCTGTAAAAACGTTGATTGAGCAGGAAGTGAACCTAAGCAAGCCTTTCGGTGAAGAAGTCAAAACAGAAATAAAAAACACTGCTCCGGTACAACATATACAACTCAATAAAAAACCGGTTGAAAAAACAGTGCTTCAACAAAAAATCAGTGAGCAACAATTAACGATTAATGATGCGCTCAAACCTTCTCAGGAAAGTAGCATCGCCGATCGCTTTTCAAAATCGAAAATAGAAGACATCAAATCTTCGATTCCATTAAATCTAAAATTTCTATTTATTAATATTTTATTCGACGGCAACAGCTTAGATTATGCTACTGCACTCCATGAAATAGAACAAGCGGAGAGTATAGAAAAAGTGCGTGAGTTGTTGCACCGCAAGTATGCCGACCAATACAAGTGGTCAGCTCATGCAGAAGAAGCCGATGAATTTTTTAAAATTATAGAGCGTAAGTTCTATTAAGAGTAGTTCATCACCAGCCCGGTATATGAGGCCATTCGTATCTATCTAATGTCTAATGCACCAATACTTCTCCGCGGTGTGCATCTAGTTTCAAAAAGATGAACAGGAGAATGGTGAAGGACCACAACGAAGATCCTCCATAACTAAAGAATGGTAGAGGAATACCAATGACCGGGAATACACCGATGGTCATTCCGATATTTACCATGAAGTGAATAAAAATAAGACAGGCTACAGAATAACCGTAGATTCTAGCGAATTTATCTTTTTGTCTTTCCGCCAAAAACACCAGCCTCAACATGAAGGCGACATACAAACCAATCAATAACGTACTGCCAAACCAACCGTGTTCTTCACCTATGGTACAAAAGATAAAATCTGTACTTTGTTCCGGCACGAAATCAAATTTGGTTTGAGTACCTTCTAAAAATCCTTTACCCCAAAACTCTCCTGATCCGATAGCAATCTTTGATTGTCTCACGTGGTAACCTACTCCTTTAGGATCCAGCTCCTGATCAATCAACACCATGACCCTGTTGCGTTGATGTTCTTGTAATACTTTGTTCACGAAAAAATCAACTCCGAATACTACACCAGAGCAAACTCCTGCTACCAGCATTACAACGAAGATATTTCTCCATAACATTTTTTTTCTGGTACTGTTTGAAGCCGCCTGAATCAAATACAATATGATCACAAAAGCCAGTGCGCCGATTACATATACAATAATGAACTTGTCGTAGATCAATGTCAGCACCAACAGTAATGCGCTCAATACGCCAATAAATAAAATCACTCCGGACAAGCCTTCTCTATACAACACCAATACAAAAGCAGAGAACACCAGCGTACTTCCTGTTTCATTTTGAAGCAAGATAAACACACATGGAAGTGCCAGTATAAATGCGGTGACCAATTTCGTTTCCAAGTATTCAAACTTGACATTGACGGGACTCATGTATTTCGCTAAGGCGAGAGCGGTAGCGAACTTGGCAAATTCAGCGGGTTGTATTCTTGTAAAGCCTATATCTAACCATGATCTTGAACCGTTGATTTCTTTGGCAAAAATCATCGTTACGATGAGTAATAAAATAACGAGTCCATAGATGACATAGGCAAACGTGGCATAAAATTTAAAATCGATGACCAGGATCATGATGATCAATACTACAGCCGTACAAATCCACATCAATTGCTTTCCGGCATTCATGGAAAAATCAAACATGCTTTGCGACGCGGCAGCTTCCGGATCGTATACCACAGCGAAGATGTTGAACCAACCGAGCAATACGAACAACGAGTAAAACCCTACGGTGATCCAATCGATATTTGACGATATTTTGTCTTCGTTTCTCATTTTTTGTAACTGCCGTATTTACCTGTCAAATCTTTATTGATCACGTAATCCTCCATGTATTTATTTGGTTCACGTTTGAGGTACTTATGCAAAATCAACATGGCGATAGGAGCAGCCGTCATGGCACCGAAACCTGCGTTTTCGACAAATACTGCGATGGCAATTTTCGGATTGTCTTTTGGCGCAAAGGCTATGAATACCGAGTGATCATCACCGTGTGGATTTTCTGCTGTACCTGTTTTTCCGCAAATCACCAGACTGTCTCTCGACCTTGTCCATGCGGCGGTACCGGCCTGCACCACTTGTTCCATCCCATCGATCACCGGTTTGAAATATTTCGGATGAATCGTTGTCTGATGTTTTATTTTGAATCTATCGATTGTTCGTTTCTCTTCGCCGATGCTTCTCACCAGGTGTGGCGTATAGAAATAACCTCTGTTGGCAATCATCGCAGCAAAGTTTGCCATTTGTATAGGGATGATAGAAATTTCACCTTGCCCGATTCCTAAGGAATAGATGGTAGAAAATTTCCAATGTAAATCCCCGTAAATTTTATCATAATATTTATTGGAAGGAATGTTACCACCTTTCACGTTGGGCAGATCGATTTCTATTTTACTTCCAAAACCCATCGACATGATGTTTGTTCTCCATAGATCGAAACCCATTTCTGTGTCTTTGAATTTATTGGTACTTAAATCCTGATTGATAATTTTTTTAAAGGTTAAAAAATAATAAGGATTGCATGACCATTGTATGGAACCTCTCAAATCTGTCGGAGAAGGATGGTCGTGACAATTCACTAATGATTTGTCGCAGGAAAAACGAGTGTGTTCGTTGATAACGCCCAACTGCATTCCTGTAAGCGCCTGTGCTATTTTAAAAATAGAACCAGGCGGATACTGTGCCATCAGCGGCCTGTTGAATAAAGGTTTCAACGGATCAGCCTGAATGCGACCGTAATTTTTAGAATACAATCTTCCTGAAAGCAAGGATGGATCATAAGAAGGAGCCGACACAAAAGCTAAAATTTCTCCGGTCGAAGGTTCTATCGCAACAATGCTTCCTATTTTATGTTGCATCAACAACTCACCATATTGTTGCAATTCCAAATCTATTGTGCTGACAAGATTCTCCCCTGCAATGGCCGTGGTATCGTATTCTCCACTGCGGTAGTGTCCTTTCTGGACACCTCTTACATCTTTCATTACAAAGCGCACCCCGCGCTGTCCGCGCAATTGCTCTTCGTAATATTGTTCCAGACCGCTGATACCAATGTAATCACCCTGGCGGTAATAGCCGTTGGTTTGTTTTTCTATACTTGTTTTGCTGATCTCACCAATATATCCTAACGCATTGGCCAAACTTTTATGCGGGTACGAACGCACGGAACGTGCTTGTACATACAGCCCCTGGTAATCGGAAAGGAAATTTTGAATTTTACCAAAGTCCTCATTGGACAACTGCTTGAACAAAGGCATTGGCTTGTTGCGGCTATAGCCCCTGTCTTTTCTCAAGTCAGCGACAATGCCTTTCAATGAATCGGGAGTAATACCAAACTTATCACAAAACTCTAATGTATCTGTCACCTTGAATTCTCTCAAGATAACCATGATATCAAATACCGGTGTGTTAAATACCAGAAGTTTTCCTTTTCTATCGTAGATCAAACCTCTGTTGGGATAATCAATGATTTTTTCTACGGCGTTGATCTCTGCTTCTATCTTATAACTTGAATCGAGAATTTGCAAAACAAAAAGTCTTCCGACATAGACCAACCCTACGAATATGAATACAAACTGTATGACCTTTCGTTGGATAGAATTCATCTTCTTTTTGACCTAGATGCCCAGAGGTAACTATACATGGTTAAAAATAGTGCAGTGACTAGTGAAGAAGCAATGATCTTTAGCAAGGAATAAAAGAAAATGGTAATAGAAGTTGACTCCAATATAAAGAGCAAAGAACAATAGACGAAAGAAGAAACCAATGCGAACTGAAAAAACCAAAGTGCTCCACCAGATTCTACGTTGTATTCCGGCATAGAATTCAATTCACCCTGTACGCTGAATAAGCCTACAACGCGGGGTCTGATAAAAGCAATCAAGACACAAGCCGCAGCATGCAGACCAATGGTATCGTAAAACATGTCGATCAGAAAACCCAAGCAAAAGGCAATGATCATAGACAGTATAGGTGTTGTATCAGTTGGAAGAAGAAGGATGGCGCCAATGTGAACGAAGATATACGCATAACCCAACAAGGCCGTATCTCTAAAGAGAAACAGTTGCATAAATAGCAAAATAAAAACGTGTGCGATATAGCGTATGATCTGAGCCGGCCCCATGTTCTATTTCTTAGGTTTGTCTAATTTTACTTCCAGCGAATCGATTTCGGGTTTGGCTTTGCTACGGATCACATAGACATGATCCAGCGAACCGAAGTCTGTAGCCAGACGTACTTTAATGTTATAGAAAGACTGGTTGTCGTCGTTTACTTTTTCTACTACACCAATGGGTAAGCCGGCAGGAAAAACCGCATTGAATCCGGAAGTCACCACGGTATCTCCTGGTTGAATAAAATAATGACGACCGATGTAATTGAGTTTGGCAAAACGTGCATCGACACCATCCCACTCTACCGAGCCGATGGCACCTGACCTGGAGAGTTTAGCCGATAATCCGTTTTTTACGTGCAGTATACTGAACCCCGTGGAATAATGTTCGGAGCAATATTTAATTTCTCCTACTAAACCCTGCGGTCCGATCAGTCCCATGTGCGGCATGAGTCCATCTGCAGATCCTTTGTCTATCGTGATAAAGTTTTTAGTATCGGTCAATGAATTTTTAACCACACGCGCCGGAATAAAATCGAATGCTGCTTTGCGCGCTGAGTCGGCCACTGTCATGGGTTCGATCTTGCGTTGCTTTTTTTCCTGCTCGAGCAACGTACGCAACGCTACATTTTCCAGGACCAGTTTATCGTTCTGATCCTGCAGGTCAAAGTAAGAAGTGAAATTTCTGTTTGCAGAAAGCACATTACCTACAACAGCATTAGAACTGTTGAAATAAAATGCACCCTGATACTTATTGAAAGTAAAGATCAACCAACCGCATAGTACTTCCAGTAAAACAAAAAACAGGAAGTTCCTTTTATCGTATAAAAAACGTAGAAGATTGATCATGCTATTACGTCATCAAAACCGCTCTGTACTTCTTCACATCTTTGATGGAGATGCCTGTACCTTTTACTACTGCTCTCAAAGGATCTTCCGCTACGTGAATAGGCAATTTGGTTTTCATGGCCAGTCTCTTGTCTAATCCTCTCAACAAGGCACCACCACCTGTCAGGTGAATACCGTTGTCGTAGATATCGGCAGACAATTCAGGAGGGGCAATTTCCAATGCTTTCAATACGGCTTCTTCAATTTTAGAAACTGATTTATCTAAAGCATAAGCGATTTCAGAATAAGATACTTTGATGACTTTAGGAATACCAGTCATCAAGTCGCGACCTCTGATTTCAAAATCTTCCGGAGGATTGTCTAATTCAGTCAAGGCAGATCCAACTTCGATCTTTACACGTTCAGCAGAACGCTCACCGATCAACAAGTTGTGCTGACGACGCATGTAATCTAAAATATCTTTGTTGAACACATCACCTGCTACGCGGATGGATTGTTCGCAGACAATACCTGACAAAGCAATCACGGCAATCTCCGTTGTACCACCTCCAATATCAACGATCATGGAACCTACCGGTTGTTCGATGTCTACACCCAGACCGATAGCCGCAGCAATCGGTTCGTAGATCATGTATACTTCTTTCGCGCCAGCATGTTCTGCGGAGTCACGCACCGCTCTTTTTTCTACTTCGGTAATACCGGAAGGAATACAGATACACATGCGGTAAGAAGTAGCACCGAAAAATTTATTTTTATTGTCGATCATTTTGATCAGGCCTCTGATCATTTGCTCGGCAGCATAGAAGTCTGCAATCACACCATCTTTCAAGGGACGGATCGTCTTTATGTTTTCATGGGTCTTCTCGTGCATCTGCATGGCTTCACGACCAATGGCTTTTACTTTGCCGGTCACCTTGTCAATGGCGATGATAGAAGGTTCATCGACTACGATGTTTTCTTTGTAAATGATCAGCGTGTTGGCTGTTCCTAAATCTATTGCGATGTCGGCAGAGAAAAAGTCTAATAATCCCATGAATTGATTTGATCTATAAGGTGTAAGGTATGACTATCTATGTAAATCTAACGATTTTTTTTAATGTTTAAAGTGTCTGAACCCAGTAAATACCATCGCGATATTATGTTTATTACAATAATCGATGGAATCTTGATCCTTCACTGAACCTCCCGGTTGAATGACTGCCTTGATGCCTGCCTTGTCTGCGATCTCCACACAGTCGGGGAAAGGGAAGAAAGCATCCGAAGCCATCACTGCTCCATCCAAACTCAATCCAAACTCTTTCGCCTTATCGATGGCATTTTTCAGCGCGTCCACTCTGGAAGTTTGTCCCACACCGCTTGTGACCATGAACCCGTCTTTGGCAAATACGATCGCATTCGATTTGCTATGCTTTACCAGTTTAACGGCTAACAACAGTGCTTTGTTTTCTTCGTCGGTTGGTTTTCTATCGGTCACCGGTTTCAGATCCGACAACACTTCTACCTTGGTGTCTTTATCTTGTTCCAACACACCATGAAGGAGTGAGCGGAATTGTTTCGAAGCAAAAGCCACCGGTTTACGTTTCAATATAATTCTGTTTTTCTTTTCTTTCAAGAGGTTCAGCGCTGCTTCGTCGTATTCCGGAGCAATCACCACTTCAAAAAATAATTTATGGAGTTCTGTCGCCGCATCCAGGTCTACTTTCTTATTGATGACAATCACACCTCCGAATGCCGACACCGGATCGGAAGACAATGCTTTCAGGTAAGCTTCTTTCACTGAAGCGCCAGTAGCAGCACCGCAAGCGTTGTTGTGTTTCAAAATCGCAACCGCCGTGCCGTCCAAATCGTCGATCAATGCTACCGCCGCATCAATATCCAGCAAATTGTTGTAAGAAATTTCTTTGCCGTTCAGTTGATCAAATATTTTTTCTAATCCGCCATAGAACACGCCTTGTTGATGAGGATTTTCCCCATAACGCAAGGTGCTGCCGTTGTTGTAACTTTGTTTGAACACCTGGCCTTGCGCATCTGATTTGAAATAGTTGAAGATGGCGCTGTCGTAATGTGAACTTACTTCAAAGGCAAAGCCTGCAAATACTTTACGTTGTTCAATGGTAGTAGAACCGTTATTCGCACGAAGTGTTTCTTCCAGTAAAGGATATTGCGCTTTCGACGCCACGATGACCACGTCTTTGAAATTTTTAGATGCCGCACGAATCAAGGAGATTCCACCGATGTCAATCTTCTCAATGATTTGTTGTTCGCTCGCTCCAGAAGCAAGCGTTTCTTCGAACGGATACAAGTCTACAATGACCAGATCAATTTCAGGAATTTCATATTGTTGTAATTCACTCAGGTCTTGTGCATTTTCTCTTCTTGCCAATATTCCTCCGAATACCTTTGGATGAAGCGTCTTTACTCTTCCACCTAAAATAGAAGGATAGCCGGTCAATCCTTCTACCGGAACAACAGGGACACCCAATTTTTCTACAAATTCCTGTGTACCTCCTGTAGAATAAATGGTCACGCCTTGTTCGTGCAATAACTTGACAAGACTGTCGAGATGATCTTTATAGAATACAGAAATTAATGCTGATTGGATTTTTTTTTCTGACATGGTATGAACGTTCTATGATTGATTTTTTATGATCCAGTTTTCTATGGTGCGGGGAAAATGTTGGTATTCTAACTCGTGGACTTTTGCGGCTACGCTGTCTGCCGTGTCTCCAGGCTCCAGTCCGCAAGTAGCTTGCAGTAAGGGGAGCCCTTTGTCGTATTCTTCGTTGACCAAATGAATGGTAATGCCCGTTTCTTTTTCGCCGGCAGCTACCACCGATTCATGTACTTTCGCACCGTACATTCCTTTGCCTCCATACTTAGGCAGCAAAGCAGGATGAATGTTTACGATGCGATTGGGGAAAGCAGCAATCAAGTGTTGAGGTACCAGCCAAAGAAAACCGGCCAGCACAACATGAGTAATTCCTTCTTTCAATAAACGATTGGAAAACTCTGGAGAATGGAATTCTTCTTTGTTAAATACCCGAACGGGTACATTCAGCTTTGAAGAACGCTCTAGTACATAAGCGTCGGATTTGTTGGACAACACCTCAAGCACTCGGATATCGGTATGCGACTGAAAATACCGGATGATATTCTCCGCATTAGAACCTGAGCCAGAAGCCAGAATGGCTATGTTGTACATGTGAAATCTGCTGATTTTAAGAGGGCAAATTTAACGATTTTATCTGGAAGAGGTAGCTATAGTATTTGATTTTTATGGAATTAGGAGTGGATGTTATACACAATGCATGAAGGTTAGACTTGCCGTCTCGCCCCTAAATCCCCTGAAGGGGACTTTGCAGTGTAGAGTATGAAGCGCGAGTACAGAGGAATTGGACCTCAATACTCGCACTCCATGCTCGCGTTTTTTTCCAAGTCCCCTTCAGGGGATTTAGGGGCAAGACCGTTTGATTAAAAAAACGGCATCGTCAATATCCCCGCCAGCATGATCCACTTGCACAGTGAACTGATGCGGCGGTAGCGGTGTGTAGTATCGGCTACAATAAGTCCTACAACCAGCATGATGATCATAGGGAACAATACAACTCCGCAATAGATACTCAGGTTTTCGTTGCGAGGATAAAACCAGAAACCCAACATCACGAGAAATAATGCTGCAAGAAACAAAACGAAGGCTTTGGTCTTGCGTTCACCGATCAGTATAGGCAAGGTTTTACAACCGAATGCTGCATCGCCTTTGATGTCTTCCATGTCTTTCACCAATTCACGGATCAGACTGATTAGAAAAGCAAAACCGGCAAAAATCAGAATGTCATATCCCTCACCTTTGCGCAACAGTCCCACGAGATAAATGGAAAAGCCTGACAGAAAAGATACCACCAGGTTACCTGCCAACGGTTTACGTTTTAGCGAATTGGCATAATACCAAAGTAGAAAACTGGAAAACAATACACAGATAAAAAACTTCCAGCCTACAAAAACACTGAAGAGCACGGCCATCACGTTCATGACGCTGTGAAAAATAATGGCTGTTCGCCTGGCAATGATTCTGCCGACGACTACCCTTCTCGGTTTGTTGACATAATCTATTTTGATGTCGTAATAATCATTGATCACATAACCCGCTGCGGCTGTCAATGCAATAGAAAAAGCCACGAGCCAGATCTTCACGTGCAACAAGGCTTCCAGCGAAGGTTGAGGAAGTACAAGGTATTCATAGACCATCAGTACCGTCAACCCTAAAATGATCAGGTTAGGAAAACGGATCAATTTAAGTCCGGCCAAAACGAAGGTGCCAATATGTTGTTTTTTTTGTAGCATGCTTACCATTGTTCAGGTTTCCAGTCCCCTCTTACACGCATGACTTTTTCAATGACATCCCTTACTGCACCTCTTCCGCCTGCAAAAGAGGAGATATATAAACTGAAGGCCAGCACATCCTTTGCTGCATCGCTTGGACAGCAAGGCAAAGCCACTTGTTGCATCAGTTGAATGTCCGGAATGTCGTCCCCCATGTAGAGTATGTTTTCTACATCACAATTCAATTTGTTACAAAGCTGTTGTATAATTTCTTTTTTGTTTTTAACACCTAAATAAATGTGTTGAATGCCGAGAAAATTAAGGCGATTTCTCACTCCCGGTTCATTGCCTCCGGAAATAATGGCCACGTGGTAGCCCGCTTGCAAAGCCTTCTCTATCGCGTAGCCGTCCTTGATGTAAAAACGTCGCACGTATTCTTCATTCTCATAGGACCAAACACTTCCATCGGTGAGCACACCGTCTACGTCAAAAATAAATGTGCTGATGTTCCCGAAAGGAATACTCATTGTCTATTGATAATGGCTTTGGTCAGCTCTTCGTAAGCTGATTTTAAGTTCGGAATTTTTTCTAACAACTCCAGATGCTTGCCAATAGTTTTAAAATCTTTTCTGCTTGCCGGACCGGATTGACCGGAAGCCGGATCTTCCAGTTCCAAAAACTTGCTGACTGTTTCTGTCATGAGGGGAGAAAGCATCTTTTTATCCAGGCCTTTTGACTCCATCAATGCCAACGCCTGATTGAATAAGTAATAAGGAAAATTGTTGACCAACACACCACACAAATGAATTTGCTTTCTGGTTTCCAGATCGGCTTTGGTAGCTGTTAATTTTAATTCACTTAGAAACGCAATCAATTGCTCTTCTACCATAGGCGACGAACCTTCAACAAAGATTGGAATCTGTCTCCAATGCACCGGTCTTCCTTTGGTGAACGTTTGAAAAGGATAGACCACCGCACTGCCTGCACATGGGATCGATGAAATGGATTGCAGGGAACGCGCACCCGATAAGTGAACGAGGTAAGCACCGAATTCAATCGAATAATTTTTCATCGATTCCAACGCATCGTCTTTGATGGCGAACACGATCAACTCTCCTTCAATGATGATGTCTTGGGTTAATGCATGAACCGTGATGTCAGGAAATTCTCCTAACAACTCTCCCAGTTCAGAAGCATTGCGTGCATATACAGTCAGTTGAATCGGTTTTTTATCGTGTAGCAACTTGAGCAGATGCCAGCATAGATTTCCTGATCCTACAATAGAGATTTTTTTAAACAACATGGTCATGGTAGAGATTAAGCGGCTTTGTCTCTCATCTTCGCAAATTCATTATACCTGCGTAAGATGGCAATGAACAGTCCCAATACAAGCAATACAGTACCGATCCACAACACGTTGATCATCGGTTTTTCTATTGCTTTCAAAATAATATAATCGCGTTGAGCAGAACTAAACTCAAACGTGAAGGCTTCTTTATCGGGATTCAATTCTTTAAAGGTAACTTTGATGCCCAGGTCTTCCAGTGTTTCCGGTACGTAACCGATGACATTTCCTTCTGACACCATGATCACATAAATAGGATGCATGGAATAACTGACGCCGTTTGGACCAAAGATGTGGATGTGCGCTCTTAACGCAATGTCTTCTTTTTTGATGACTGCACCTGGAATGGCTTCGATGCGTTCGACATCATCCAGCACAGCAATGTAATCATTGACGAAAGCAGTATCTTTTAAATGCAACACCTGCGCTTGTGGTTCACTCCATTCTCTTTCTTCTGCATTGACAGGCACAGCAGAGAGATGCGAATACAAATCACGATCCCAGAAACGCTTGATGTCCGGTGAAGGGATAGAACCCATGCGCGGATTTTTTTGCAGACGTGGATACAATACAAATTCTTTTCCGTCTTTGTTTTTATACAACACTTCGTAATACGTGTTCTCCGGATTGACTTCGAGCGTGTCTCCTTTTTTGAAATAGGTTTTATCTCCTTTTTTCAACTCTCTTCTGGTGATGACTTTGTATAAATCGTTTGTTGGATAAATACTGTCTTTGTTGACATAGCCAGGAAATCCTTTGGCTTCAATGCGTGGACCTTTATACGTCAATTGGTATTTGTTGCCCATTTTTTCCGGTGTCATTCTGAACAACAATACATTTTCTGTATTGACTTCATCCGGAAACTCTTTGGAATACAACAAGCCGGATTGATTCATGGAAATGGTTTCTGTATAACCGGAAGAAAATAAAATTCCGATCAACATCATGGCCACACCAATATGGGCAATCGCGCCGCCTGTAAGTTTGATGTTATTCTTTACTACAGAAATGAATATCGTTACGTTGGATACAATAGAAAATATAGCCGTGGTCAACAATAAAATATACGATACTCTTCTATAGATCGGAAAATCTTCCGGCTTCACATCTTTTGTTAATCCACCCAACAAAATAATAAGCGTAGCCAAAAGCAAGGACAACAAGACAGGAATAAATAATTTATCCCACAGTTGTTTGCCTGTCATTTTTGTCCACCAGAAAAACTGACCGATACCAGAAAGAAAAGCAATACCAATCGCAAACCATACTTGCCAGTTGCTGTAATGCAATTCCTGATTGACGGGAGGAGCCAATTTCAATTCCAATCCTAATCCCTTGGCAATCGCATTGTATACAGGGATAGACGTAGTAGCGATCACTTGAAACGCTGCGAGTGAAAGGATGGTAACACCGATGAAGATCCAGAACTCACGAGAATACATAGAAGCTTCTTTCTCTGAAGTAGGAATTTCTTTCCAGCGAAACCAAAGCAAAGCTATGGCCAACACAATGAAGGAAAGAAAATACACGAGCAACTGACCCGACAAACCTAAATCAGTAAACGAGTGAACCGAAGATTCTCCAAGGATCCCGCTTCGCGTAAGGAACGTAGAATAAAGGATCAACAAGAAACTTGCCATGACCAATATCATCGAAGTTTTTAAAGCCGTACTGTTGTTGCGGTAAATGATCATGGTGTGAATCGAGGCTACCAAAATCAACCAAGGAACATATACAGCATTTTCTACCGGATCCCAGTTCCAGTAACCACCGAAGTTCAGCGTTTCATAGGCCCAGTAGCCGCCCATTAAAATCCCTGTGCCTAGGATCATCGCAGAGAACAGCGCCCAAGGCAAAGCCGGACGAATCCATTCTTTGTATTTTCTCTGCCACAAGCCTGCGATAACAAAAGCAAATGGAACAAGAGTAGTCGCAAAGCCAAGGAACAAAGTAGGTGGGTGAATGACCATCCAATAGTTTTGCAACAATGGATTTAAACCGTTGCCATCTTCCGGTATAAAATTGGGATTGATGTTGTAGACAGGTAAGTCAGGCATCGTTTCTTTCAACAACATGAAAGGTGAACTTCCCAATTTTAAATCGATAAAAGGGAATACCACACCAATGATCATCGAGGCGAGGAATGCCTGCACCGCACAAAAGACGGCCATGACAGAAGACTCCCATTCTTTATTGGTAAAAAGAATGACGCCACCTAACACCACGTGCCAGAAAATCCACAACAAGAAGCTTCCTTCCTGACCTTCCCAGAAACAGGAAATCATGTATTGTACCGGCAGGTGATTGGACGAGTGACTCCAGGCGTAATGGTATTCGTAGCGGTGATTGTAAATGATAAAAAATAAAGCAGCTATTATTCCTAAAACAGAGAGCGCATGTATGCCAAACCAAATGCGGGCAAAGCGTTTCCAGGATTTTTTAGAACCCAGGTCTTCCGAATCGCAACTGACATTTTTATAATAAGAAAATGCGGCTACTAACGATGAGAAAAAAGAAATGATAACGAATAAATGGCCCCAGTCACCGATCTGCATATTTTTTTTGTTTTATATTTCCCGCAGGTAACGCGGGATCTTTTGACATTCCGGTTCTCAAGCCGGAGGAATGTTGTGCAATGCTTATAACGCGGATGTTAATTTTTTGTCTTCGTATTTAGAAGGACACTTCATCAGGATCTTATCTGCCTTGAATGTTTTTCCTTTGAACCCACCAATGATTACGATCTGCTCAGACTTCTCAAAGTCTTGCGGTTTGGGACTTAGGAACACCACACGCTCTTCTCTGTTTTTATTGTCCGTAATCAGGAACTCAAAATAGTTAGGGTCGACAGAAGGATTGTAATTCATGCCTTCTACTTCACCCAAACTGTTTTTTTTCAACTTGCCTACTACGTGTACTTTTTCATCCGGACTATCTTGTGCCAATTCCTGCGCTTCATCAAACGTCACATAGTGCGAGGCATCTCCGGAAGTAGAGATGATGACGCCGATGGCCACGGCAATCACCAGAAGGAGAATGATGTGTGTTAGTTTCATGTGTTAGTTTTTTTCTTCTTTTTCAAGTTTGCCTATTTTCCTGTCGAGCAGAAATACATAGACAAATAAACCCGTCAGGATAATGGCGAACACAGTGATCACCACATAAATTTTCCCGTCTGCTCGGAATTGATCTGCCATTTCTACCTCTTGCGCCTGAGCCACCATGGGTAAAGCCAACAGAAGGAAGGCGAAGAATGTGTTGATGATTTTATTCATGCTGAATGTTTTTTATATATAAACTAATTACTTTCTCATCAATATCCGCACACGCACACGCAATGTCGTAATCCATACGCCCAACAGAATAAACCCCAATCCTGAAGAATAAAAGATCAGGTTCATTTCACGGTCACGGTCGTACTGGTTGAAGCCAGGATTGCCTCCGTTGCCGGGATGTAGAGAATCTGTCAATCGAGGTAAGATGTATACTAAAGCAACAAAAGCCGGAAAGGCGAAAATGTTGAACACCGCACTGATGCGAGCACGTTGGTCTTCGTCTTGTATAGAACCTCGGAGTACAATATAAGCAGAGTAGATCAGCATACCGATAGCGGCTGCATTGAGTTTGGGATCGGAAGTCCAGTACGTTCCCCAGGTTGCTTTGGCCCAGAACATACCGGTGAGAATACCTAATACACCGAAGCACAAACCCATATTGGTATATTCTACAGATCGTATGTCTGCAAGAGCCGTTGGCTTGCGTAAATAGAGGATGGCATGAACAAAAGCGATCAACAAGAAGGCTGTCATTCCAAACCACATCGGTACGTGAAAGTATAAATTACGAATGGTTTCGTTGAGTATGGCCAGTCGCGGCACGTGACTGGTAAAGCCTTTGAGCACGACAAATAGCAACAGCAGAAAACTTACTATTTTCCACCAGGCCAGCGGAGAGCGATGATTGAAGAACGTTTGTTGGATACTCATGATCGTTAAGCCTTCCAAAGGTAAGGAAATAAGAGATAAGAAACAGATACTGTGATCACATTCAATGCCGCTAAAAGCAGCATTTCATCCCAGGAAACCGAGCGATCTAAACCGTCCATGGCTGCTTTAGAAGCTTTTACAGCCATGATGATCAAAGGGATCAAAATAGGAAAACTCAGAATGGCAGATAAACTGAAATTTCCACCCGCTTTGTACGCGATGCCCGCTGACATGGTAATGACCGCTGCAAAGCCAGCTACCGCCAGCGCTTGAATGCCCAGAAATAGTCCGAGATCCTGAACAGGTGAATCAAATACAATACTGAATAACAACCAAGAGATCAGTGATATCAATACCGACAAGGCCATGTGATACACTAGTTTAGACAAGATCAAGGCTTCTGCGGAAACCATTGTTCCGTAAAACAACACTCTTCCTGACGTTTCGCCGAGAAATGCTTTGGCCACCGCATTGAACGTGGTGAACGTGAGCAATAGCCAATAGACAGAGAGCCAGACAAAGGGATTCAGCACAGAACCTTTTCCCAGAAAACTGTAATACATGATGAAAATCGTACTGCCTAAGTACAAAAGCAGACTCTGGAAGATGTGGCGGTTTTTCCATTCCAGCGAAAATTCTTTTTGCAGCAGTATGAGGGTTTCTTTGAGTATCAAGTTGGGGCTTACTTAGAGGAGTAAAATTACATTGGAGAAGGCAAATAGCAATCGTCTGGGCGTGAATTATTTTTGAAGATGATTTTGATTAAAATAAAAGGATTCAAGGGATTGAGGAAGAGTGTTGGGAAGAAAAGGTTTCTGTATTTGAAAGTAAGAATGAGGGCGTTTCCCTTCGGGCCGGGCTTTCACTACAAGTCCGGCTTACGCACAATCCCAGCGCGCTGCGGGCTTTTCGCTCAATTCCTAACGCAAGTTAACGTTAGGAATTGAGCCGTTGTTTGATCCCGCTAAATAGCGGGAGAGTGGCGAAGCCCGGCCCCGCCATCGAAGTACGGCTTTCAGTGCAGATCCTTGGGCGGGGAAACGCCCTTATTCATGTCTGCCTTCCCATTCCCATAGCAAATAACCCCTTAACAAACCATTTCATCTTTCTTCATACTATTCTACCTCATCTTATTATTTCTTATCTTTGTACGCTATGCTGGAAAAGATTAAAGATTTAAGCAAACAGATCGAAGACTTTAAGATAGAGTCTAAGGAACAGTTGGAAAGTTTCAGATTGGAATTCATCAGCCGTAAAGGCAAAGTGACTTTACTTTTTGACGATTTTAAAAACGTAGCTCCAGAGCTGAAGAAGCAAATGGGTGCGGAGTTGAACCGATTGAAAGTAGCTGCTCAAACAAAATTTGATGAACTACAAGGCAACCTCGGCACCCATAAAGTACAAGGCAAAAACGAAGGCGCGGATCTTACACTTCCTGTTGTACCTTACGCCTTGGGCTCGCTGCATCCCTTGACAGTCGTTAAAAATCGCATGGTCGAGATTTTTGAACGCATGGGTTTCAATCTTTCTGAAGGTCCGGAGATTGAAGACGATTGGCATAACTTTACTGCACTCAACTTCCCGGAAGATCATCCGGCAAGAGAAATGCAGGATACTTTCTTCGTACAAAAAAATCCGGATATCGCGTTGCGTACACACACTTCTTCTGTGCAAGTGCGTACCATGGAAACAGAAAAACCTCCGATCCGCACCATCTCACCGGGAAGAGTATACCGCAACGAAGCGATCTCTGCCCGCGCGCATTGTATGTTCCATCAAATCGAAGGCATGTACATCGATAAGAAAGTAAGCTTCGCTGATTTAAAAAATACACTCTATCATTTCGTCAAAGAGTTGTTTGGTGAAGACACCAAGATTCGTTTTCGTCCTTCTTACTTTCCCTTCACCGAACCCAGTGCAGAGATTGACATCACGTGCAACATCTGCAAAGGCGTAGGCTGTAACATCTGCAAATATTCCGGTTGGGTAGAAATTGGTGGCAGCGGCATGATGGATCCGAATGTATTGTCTAACTGCGGCATTGATCCCAACGAGTATACCGGTTTTGCCTTTGGTATGGGAATAGAACGTGTGACGATGTTGAAATACCAGATCAGAGATTTGAGATTGTTTACAGAAAATGATATTCGTTTCCTGCGTCAGTTTAAAGGAGCAGAGTAGATGAAGAAAGAGAGCGAAAAAAGAATATTCACTCTCTTTTTTGCGTTCGTTGTTGGCGTCTCGCCAACAACCGGACTATGGTAACACGTTTTCATACCAACACTTGTTGGCGAGACGCCAACAAGAAGTAAATAACCACCGCAATACAAGGGATGAGAGAGCAGGGACGAGGGACGAATAAAAACATATTATCAATACAACCATGAATAAAAGCCTACGACTCTTCTTACTTTTTTTACTCGTTCCTCCTAGCTCGTTCCTCGCTCCTGTATTGGCTCAAAAATCTACCTTCCCAGTCATCGGCTACTATGCCTCCTGGAGCGGTGAGCCAGAGGATCTGCCATTTGACAAGCTGACTCAGGTTAATTTTTCTTTTGCTTTCCCCAACAGTGATGGCTCCATCCGTTTGACGGATAGCGATAAACTCTCTTCATTGGTTGAACTCGCGCATGAACAGAAAGTAAAAGTGTTTTTAGCCGTCGGTGGTTGGGATATAGGAGAAGGTGGTGGTAACGATACCCAATTTGAAACCATGGCAGCGAATGAAAAAAGCAGAAAGAAGTTTGCTTCTTCTTTATTATACCTCATCAAGGAATACGAACTCGATGGTATTGACATTGACTGGGAATATCCCGACTCCAAAGAAACATTTCTAGCTCTCATGAAAGAAATATATCCAGCACTGCATGCGCAGAACAAAGCGATCAGCGTAGCAGTAGCTGGTGAAGGTGTGCACGGAGATGCTGTGTCTACAGAATCTTTTGCTTATTTCGATTACCTCAACATCATGGCTTATGATGCAGGCACTCCACATTCTTCTTTTGAGTATGCAAACAAATGTTTAGGCTATTGGAGTCTTAAAGGTTGTCCCAAAGAAAAGATCATTTTGGGCTTACCTTTTTATGGACGTGATCCAATGACTGATTATAAAGTCATCATCGCAGACGATCCTACTCTTTCGAGTAAAGACCAATTGGACAATATGTATTACAATGGCATTCCCACCATCCAACAAAAAACGTTGCTTGCTAAAGAACGAGCAGCCGGCGTGATGATCTGGGAACTCAGTATGGATGTGAACAATCAATATTCTTTATTGAAAGCCATACAAGATGCATTGAAATAAGGGACGAGCTAGGAGGCACTAATTAAATCATATCGTTTCTCCTAGCTCGTCCCTCATTGCTTATCTTTATGGATGAATATAATACCGCACCAATCTTTTTTCAAAGTAAATTCCTTGCAGCATTTGGTATTGATAGCTGCTTTGACTGAGTACTAATCCTACTCCTTTTGCATAACAATTCGAATACGGTTTTTTGATTTTAGTTCTGACATCTGTCACTTCTTGTATCCCATTTAGCACCGTGAAATCACCGGCGGGCACATGAATAGAAGCCGGTGGACCTGCCATATAATACTTGTATATCAAAAAAGTATCTATAGGTGGCTCTACTATATCATACAATACCGCCAATGTATCACGGAGATCAACCGAAGAAAATCGCGGATATCCATTTGTGTTAAGTGCATATCCGGAAGAATCGCGCACGCAACTCAATACCTTCCATTGAGTTGAAAAAATCTTATCCGTGCCTGCTAATATAGCGTAGGTTTTACCATTGATGACAGAGTCTTTGCTCACTACCACGCTATCTGTACCTGGCAATTCATATTCACCAGTAGAATCGATCTGATAATTTTGATAGATCCAGTAACTACCCTGCGTTGCTGGATAGTAGGTATCGGCCGCAGTTGTTGGACTATTTGGATCCGGCGCTGGTTCAGAAGTTTTTTTGGAGCAGGATATAACGCTTGTGCACAGCACAAGAAACAATAGACTTGTTTTCTTCATTGTTTAAAAGTTTAGTTGAGAAAAAACAAAAACAAGTCGATGTCTAAAGCAGAGTGAAAAGGTGTTGGTTAGAAATATATCTACAATACGACACTTTATTCCATTTATTGCATGAGCACCACAACTAATTATTTTGGCATTGCTATTGTCCTATCATTACTATAGGATGTTCCACTTAAACAATACAGCCATGAAAACGGTAGATTTTGAAAAAGAAAATAGAACAGGATTCAATAAAGATGGTGTAAATGCCAACTTCCCTGTCAGGTTATTGACCGCTACTTCCATTATCGGTGATGATGTAGAAAATCTTAAAGGAGAACACTTAGGGAAAATTAAAGATATCATGATTGACGTCAAAAGGGGCGTTGTCGAATATGTAGTGGTTGAATTCGGTGGCTTCTTGGGTATAGGAGAAAAATTCTTTGCCGTGCCCTTTGAAGCTTTGCAACTCAAAGCAGGTAAACAAATCTATCTTCTAGACAAGGAGAAATCATTTCTTGAAAAAGCTCCTGGTTTCGACAAAGAACACTGGCCAGGCACCAACAGCCGTCATTATACGGAAGTTCGCAGTTACTGGGGTGACTTCATGGGACCAAGTGTTGGCGCTTCCTTTTAAACTGATCTAGTTCCTATAAAAAAAATCCCGTCGATAGTCAACGGGATTTTTTTATGTGGAATTAAAACCCCTACATGGGCAAGCTCTTCTCAGCATTTTTATTGTCTTCCTTTTTTGCCAATCCCAAATGTTCTGGAAATATTAAAACCAAATTTCATTTGACTCTTGCTCCATGAATCTGTACTGTTCACTAAAAAGGTATTCTCTACAATCGCTGGATTATTAGTAAAGATCAAGTGAAACACGTGACCGCCTGTTTCTATTTCTACTCCCAACCCTAATGGAGGGAAAAACAAATCAGATCTATCCATTCTGTATTTTGAGAATACCCAATAGAAGTCTGCTAACAGAGCAAACCGTTTCGTCAATTTTATTCTTCCACCTGTTCCCAAGACAAAAATATCGTTTTCATCGTCGGCATCGTCTACATAATTGCGGTGCAAGAAGCCTGGCATGATCTGCCAGGAGATTCTGCTGTTGAATTTTCTAGCAATCAATACTTGAGAAAAATAACTCAAGCGATTGGCGTTGTTGTCCAAAGGTCCATTGACAGATTTTACTTCCGTCATTGCCGTATTCGCAAATAGAGTAACACTTACCGGTACCTTATTGTCTTGTGTCTGATACAGCAATCGGTATTTCAAATAACCATCTACTAACTCTCCTATTTTACTTCTGCCAACACCAACCGTCAATCGTTCATTCACACCGTACTCAAAAGCAATACGGATATCTGAGGCATCATCAAATCCATACATCGTATGAGCGCCAGCACCACCAGGGCCACCCACACTACCAAAATGGTGAGTCACTCTGAAATCAAGAGAATGAGACTTGACCGTTTCTACTGTATGTCCATTGACAATGCGTGTCGTTTTAAAAGTCGCCAATACTCTTTCCGATTTTTTCGGAATAGTATCCAACATGTTCAATAAATCATCCTGCGCAAAACATGCGTTGATGCTAAAAAAACAAACGCACAGATAAAGAAAAAATTTATTTTTTAGGAATGAACTCAGCATGTACATTGACTTTAATGGTTTGAGAAATATTGGATAATTTATCGTTCGGTATTTTAATTTCATGATCAGCTACCGGAAGCATAAATTCTGAATCGATGTACAACTTACCTGCTTTGTTTTCTATCACGCCGGTAAACTTTTTTGCTTTGGTAATACCGTGTACTTCGAGCGTGCCGTCTACCGTTACATTGTATTTACCTTCTTTAGTAATGTCGACATTTTCTAAAATTTTACCTTTCAATGTGGCATACGGAAATTTATCGCTCTCCATGTAATTTTCATTAAAGTGCTCTTCCATTAGTTTTTTTGCAAAGCTGAAGGAAGTGATCGGCACTTTAAATGCTACGTCTTTCGTGACGATATTGATGGCCGCATTTCCTTTGGTAGACGTAGCCTCAATGTTTTCTATTCTCGCTTCGGAAAAGAAAGAGATGTTTACTTTATCCGAAACATATACACTTTGTGAAAACGCCTGCATGGCGCAGAACAATAATCCGATGATGAGTTTTACTTTTGTCATAGTTTTAGTTGTTTATTGGTGCACCGTGTCTGATCCAACGGTCTATTTTTTCTATGATGGAATCTGGTAAATAAGGAGGTCCGTCTTTGGGCATTCTTTCTACTCCATCATAGCCGTGTATGCGTTCAGATATATCGGTATGTGCGCTGTTTTGTGGACTCGGCATCACAGCGTAGTCATGCAGTACACTGAAATTGTCATGATTAGGTCCACTTAGAAAAAACGCATAACCTGGTCCGTTTGGATTATGAGACGTATCAGAATGGCATTTTACACAATGTTGTATGATGACAGGTTTGATTACTGTGTCAAAGCTCACCGGTGGACCGATGGGACCAAGTGGTTCTGCTTTGTTGTATTCACAGGCATTTACCCATACTAAAACGAGAGCAACAAAAAATAGCTGTTTGATTTTTTTCATATACACAATATTATAATTTAAGGTAAGGGAATTTTAACTGGGATACAATTCCCCATATTTCAGTTCAATTCATGTTGTAACGAAGGGCACATCATACTGACACATCCTTTTGCAAATAGGACTCCTCATTTCTTCAAATGGTTGCGTGGGGTTTCATTTTTTTACCATACGTACCGCTTGAAACTTATGCGCAGGATTGCTTCTCTTGAAATAAACTGATCTTTCTGATTGTAAAGCGCTTTGGAGAATATAGCGAACCATTTGAGATAAACCTCTTCGAATCTTTTGAATTTGTCGTTTCTACGCTAACTTTGAAGCCTAATGAAACAAGTGACCACTTTATTTTTGATCCTCATTATACTGATCCAATGCAGTATGAAGCTGGCTATCGTGGTATCTTATCATGTCAACAAAGACTACATCATTGCCAATTTTTGCGAGAACAAAGCCAAGCCACAAATGAAGTGTGATGGAAAGTGTTACCTCGCTAAGAAAATACAAGCGGAAGAAAAACAGGAACAACAACTTCCTTCTATTCTAAAACGCATCGGCGATGTGACACTGTTTTTCTCTACTCAGCATTTTTCTTTTCTACATACTATACCTTCTGCCATTGCTATCGTTACCAATTCTTTTTACTTATTAAAGGCTTACAGTTCTCCACTCGACTGTATTTTCCAACCGCCTCAATAATATTTTTTCTCTCTTTCAGTTTACGCTGATTTAAAAACCGGTTGATCCGGTATTCCTTCATTCTTCAATCATTGGCCTTATGCCCTTATATTATAAGTGGTGTTTGTTGGTATTGCTATCAGCATCATCCTTGTTGACCTTTGCACAAGGCGACAGCACCGCTACTTGCAGCAGTTGTTGTTGCAGTACTGACCTTACGCCGTCAGGTATCATGATCAGTCATGTGCATGAAAAAAATCAATGGATGTTGTCGTACCGCTACATGAGCATGAGCATGCGAAATATGTTGGTAGGATCCAGTTCAATAAGTGATGGCGAGCTCTTCAACAAAAACTACAGCATGTCTTCCAATCGCATGCACATGGATATGCACATGCTGATGGCTATGTACGGTGTTACCGATAAACTGACGTTAATGGCTATGGTCAACTACACTGTCATTTCCATGAACATGACTTCCCTCACTCCTGTCATGTCCATGCCGGGCATGGATATGAGCAGTGATGTCAACATGAACATGAAAACGTCAGGACTAAGTGATGTTAAAATCAATGCGCTGTATAGTCTTGTTAATTCACACTCACATCATGTATTGGTAAGCGGTGGGTTTAGCATTCCAACAGGCAGCATACGTGTATCAGGCGATGCCAACAGCATGTATCCTGATCATCGACTTCCTTATGACATGCAACTGGGATCAGGAACCTGGGACATTCTACCTGTTCTGAATTACATCCGTCAAAACGACCGCATCAGCTGGAGTACACAGATTTCATCCGTAATCAGAACCGGATACAACAGTGTCGGTTATAAATTGGGAAATGAAGTGACATGGAACAACTGGTTGGCGTTTCAATGGAGCAGACTCTTCAGCAGTTCGCTGCGATTAGAAGGCAATGCTTCAAGCGCCATCAAAGGTTACGATCCTTCTTTTACTTACCTGACTTATGAACCAGCGACAAATCCAGCCAACTATGGCGGACAGCACGTCAATGGATACATTGGCACCAATATTTATTTAAGAAGTTTACTCAATAGTAAACTAGGCGTGGAATACGGTATTCCCTTCTATCAACATCTAAACGGCCCGCAGATGAGTTTTAAATCATCGCTCTATGCTTCGTGGTCTGTCATGTTTTAACACAAATAAAAATCATTATGAAAAATATCATTCGAACAAAATACGTATTACTTACTACTCTTCTGGTCTTGTCACTTTCTTCTTGTAATAGTAAAAAAGATGATCCCTCACCTTCTGCTGCCACAGGCACCTTGATGTTTCACTTGCATACTTTTATTGACACGACTGAAGTGGGAGATTACAATACCATTTATAAAGACACAACAGGAAGAAAAATATCTTTCAGTATGGCGCAGCTTTACATCTCTAATGTAGAGTTGAAAAAAACAGACGGCACTTACTACAGCGTAGCAGATAGTATGGTTTTACAAGTGCAGGATAATGAACAATACACAGTAGCTACTGTTCCTGCAGGTAATTATACACAGGTGCGCTTCCATGTTGGTTTTGATCCAACAACCAATCAGAAAAATCCATCACTCGCTGGCTTGTTGAATAAACCTGCAATGTGGTTCAACAGCACATGGAATTCATCAGAAGGATATGTCTTCGTCAATCTTCAAGGGAAAATTGATACGACTGCTGCGCATACTGCAGCGGACGCTGACCTGGTCGCTTTCGATTATAAAATTGGAACGAACAGCAATTATAAGTTGGTGACTATGCCTCCAAAAAATTATACCGTTACTCCTTCCGTACCTGCATTGGTACACATCACCACCAGTTATAATAAATTGTTTGACGGTATAGATTTGACCACGCCATCCAATTTAACGGTATCTACCGTATCAGACAATGCCACTCCACTAGCTATGAGATTAGCCAATAACATTTCTTTGATGTTCAGTTACGAAAGTGAAGAATAAGTTCATGTTAAAAATTTCCTTATTCATTTTAATACTGACACTTGTCTCGAGTTGTGAATACAACAAAGGAGAAGTCAAACCCGCTGTAGATTGCAGCACGGTGATTCCTTCAACGGTTTCATTCAGTGCTGACATCGTTCCTGTGCTAACCAAAAGTTGTGCAACAGCGGGATGTCATTCCGGTGCTTCTCCTCAGGGAAATTTAAACCTGGAAGCGAACAATGCCTACGCGCAATTGAATAAAAGTGGCAGCGGTTACCTCAATGTCAGTAATCCTCATAACAGCATTTTATACATCTCTTTGGTATCGACCACAGATCCCATGCCTCCGACGGGCGCGCTTGATCCGTGTGCGGTGGAGTTGATTGTAAAATGGATGAGTCAGGGAACGAAGAATAATTAAGAATTAGAAATAAATACAATAAAAAAGGGTGCGTTTTGAACTCACCCTTTTTTATTCTGATCACTGTTTACTGATCACTAACAACTATAAAGTTCCCGCTGCTTTCTTATAATTCATCACCGCTACCAAATACGAATACGCCGCATTCAAATAATTCGTTTGTGTCTGCTGCAAGGTATAATATGTAATCGTCAGGTCATTGGGCTTGATAGCTCCGTTGCGTAAGCGATCTCCATCAATTTTATAAAGCTCTGCGGCAAGCGCCAGATTTTTCTTTTGTGCATCCAGATCTGATTGTGCATTTTTAATAGCCGTCAATGCATTCTTCGTTTCTTGCTGGTAATCGTTTTGCAATTTTTCATATTTCAATCGCGAAGATTTTCCTCTCAGTTTATATTCGGTCTTCGTTCTTTCTTTTAAGAATCCATCAAACAAAGGAATACTCGCCTTCACACCTAAGTAATTAAACGGATACCAGTTCTGCGATTGAAATGGATTGTATTCATTGTTCAGGTATTGCCAGGAATAATTCGCATAAAAACTTACGGTAGGAATGTAAGAGAAATTTTGTTTCCGCACCCCCAATTCATAAATTTCATACTGCACTCTTTCCATCTCCAACTCTGGTCTGTTGATGGCTTCTGCTGTGTTCAGACCTTTGTAGTTTTGGTATAAACTTTCAATGTTGTCCGACAAAGAATCTGATCCCACCGAATCCGCACCAATCTTATAATACAAATCATCCAATGAAAGTGCGGCACTGTTTATGTTCTTTTGATTTTCAGAAACTGCATTTTCATAATCGATGCGGTAGCGTTGTAAATCGTATGAAGTGATCGCTCCTTGTGCAAACTGATCTTTTGCTGTATTATAAACGGCACCCGAACGGTTCAGGTTTTCAGACGATAGTTTTGTTTTTTCTTTCCACAACAACGTCGCGTAATAAGATTCCGTCACTTCTTGTTTCACCGTTAATCCTGTTTTCTTTTCTCCAATGCGGTTGTATTCCGCCTGCACTTGTGCCACTTGCTTATCGCCTCTGTTGCTGGGATTAAAAATGGTTTGATTGAAGTTAACTCCCATCAAAGTATTATATGTTGTTCCGAATTGAACCGGTCTGTCTGTTCCCGGTGTTCCAAAGATAGCACCTGGCAATACGTTCGTTTGAAGTTGCGTATTGTAGCGCCAATCCAGGTCTGCCGTCAACTGAGGCAAAATTTTGGAATTGACTTTACGCACTTCGTTTTCAGCAATCTGCGTATTGAGTTGTTCAATTTTCAAATCGGTCCGATGTTGCAAAGCAAATTGAAGCGCTTCGTCAAGCGAAAGTGGTTTCTTAGCCTGTGCATTCATCAGCATCGGCGTAACCAACATAAAAGACAATAAGATGAATTTTTTCATTTCTTTTTTATTAATGGATTAACCTCTGAATACCTGAGCCGGTTCAAGATTTGTAATTCTTTTAATGGCAAACGAACTTCCTAACAAGGCAATGAGCATGGTGACTACGAAAAACGTGAAGCGCAACCACAGCGGATAGTTAAAGTATGTTCCTGCGTTAGCAATTCCATTTCTAAACCCTTCGACTAAAAGAGTACCGATGAGAAAACCCACGAAAGAAACAATCATTGCTTGGCAAATGATGAGCTTGCGGATATAACCGTTTGTTGCACCAATGGCTTTAAGGGTTCCATAATCTTTGATCCGATCAATGGCCGCTGAATACAAAGTCAATCCAATGATGACAAAGCCTACGATCAAGGCAAACACAATCAAGGTCCCAAATGAAATCGCGATACCCGATGTTTTCAATACCGTGATGATGGAAGAAGAAGCAAAGTCATCGCTGTTCCATGCCTTCACCGTGTTAATATTTTTATTGATCAGTGCAATCACTTTCGCTTCATCATCTTTGTTTTTTAATTTGACTAAAAATGCACTGGCTTTATTGGCTGGAAAATTTCCCAGGTAGCGCGCACGTTCTAGTGTCGTAAAGGTATAGACACCTCCACCAAAAGCCCTGACACCTTTAGTCTGCGCGGCATCGAAGACCTTCTTTCCATTGACTTCAAAGTATTGATGAAGTTCCAGATCTCCCAATGTTGCTTTATCAAAATAGTCAGTGATGATGGCGCCGTCCTGCAGCATGTCTTCCTTGTTGCCTATAGAAAGATTCCATGGGCCTCCAGCGAAGGATGGGGCCTCCACTCCAATTAACGTAATGCCTGCTGACTTTCCATTTGTAAAACGCGCAGCACCTGCTGTCACTACAATCGGGTGTACACTTTCAACACCTTCAATACTTTTCAATTCATAACCGACACGCATGTCAAGTGTAGCCAAAGCCGTCACATTGGTCGTACGATCATCCACTACCCACACATATTCCGGATTGTTGCGCACCAGACTACTCATGGCATTGATGAGAAAAATAAAAATTCCGCATTGCTGACCGATCAGGAAAACAGAAATAATCGTTCCGGCTAATGCTCCGACGGATTTTGGTTTATCGTATAAGATAAATCGTAAGGCAGTTTTAAACATATCCTGAAGATTATTTATGAAGAAGAATGACAGATTCTACGCGACTTCCGATCAATGCTTTTTCACCAGCGTCTAACAACACACGTACTTCACGTACACGTCTGTCTTCCATGTTGGCTGCACCATCTGAGAATAAAGATTTTTTCTTCAAGTAAGGTGACGTAAGAATCACCGTGCCTGTACCCAATGTATCTGTTTTACCTTGTGGACGGATGTATGCTTTCATTCCTACCTGAACTTTGTCTGCAAACAATTCATCTATTTCCGTAACAGCCATCAACGGGCCATCTGGGGCGAAGTCACAGATGGATTGATTCGTTCCTAAATTTGTTCCGATCTTAATGTCCATCGACAATACTCTGCCATCTACCGGAGCCTTCACTTTTTTCCTGTTCACTAATTTGGTGTAATAGTTAATGTCGGCAGATAATTCATTCAAACGACTTTGTTGTTGTTTGATATTTGATTGCGCACTGGTCAAGTCTGCTTGTGAAGATTCGTAAGTAAAACGACTATCGTCAAACACTTGCTTCGTGATGGCACCCGATTGAAATAAATTGGTGTTGCGGTCAAAATTTGCTTTCGCATTTTCTGATTTTACACGAATCGAATTGCACTGTGCTTGTGTGGCATTGATCAATGCTTGTTGCGTAGCCAGTTTTGATTGTGCCTGTTGCAATTGTGCCTGTTCTACATCACTGATCAATTCGATGATGACATCACCTGCTTTTACTTCGTCGTTGATGTCATGGTCAATTTTTTGTACGATACCACCTGTTTCTGCATACAGAGAAACGATGTGAGACTTAGGCTCTACCAGCGCGACGCCTACAATCTGTGTGATCTGCATAGGTTTTGCTGTAGAGTCTTTCGCTGCTTGTTCTTCTTTACTTTTACCTCCGCAGGAAACAAGTAAGGTAATGGATAGGGTTGCAAAAATTAATTTTCTAAACATGTGATAAAGGATTAATGAGTGATATCTGTGGTTCCGGTTATTTCTGTTACAATGCCATTATTAACTTCTATAATACGATGTGCATATTGTCGCAATCGTGGATCGTGCGTTACGACAGCAACGGCTTTGCCTTTGTCCGCCAGCGAACGCAATTCTTTCATGACGACTTCCAAAGAATCTTTATCTAGCGAAGCCGTCGGTTCATCGCATAAAATAAGTTTAGGATCTGTCACTAACGCTCTGGCAATGGCCACACGCTGTTGCTGTCCTCCCGACAATTGCTTTGGCAAATTTTTCTTTCGATCGCTCATGTCTACCAATTCTAATGCTTGAGTCGTTTTTTGCATGGCCTCGCTGCTTTTCATTCCCATCAATTGCAAAGGCATCATTACATTTTGTTCTGCATTGAGTGGCGCCAACAAATTGAAATTCTGAAACACAAAGCCAATCGTGTTGAGACGAAGCTTAGCCAGCTGCGCTTGATTCATGCCGTTGACATGTTGTCCATCTACCCACAAGTCTCCTTCCGTTGGATAAATCACACAACCCAATAAAGAAAGCAAAGTGGTCTTACCCGATCCAGATGGACCGATGATTAAAATCAATTCACCTTCGTTGATTTTCAAGTCAGTCTTTTGCAAAGCGATCAACGTCTGATCACCGACTTTGTATTCTTTTGAGACTCCTTTAAGTTCTGCTATCATAAAATGAAAAAAGAAAAACAATACTTCCTTCTGGGCTAGCACATCTGTAAAACCAGAATGCTTGATCCCGCTAAAAACAACAACAATGTTATTTATCGAACAAACCTACAACATAAATGATATAAAATGCAACATTTAAAATATATTTTTTATATATTTACAACATAAATGATGTAAAATGAATAAAACAATAAATCTGGTCAACCTTTGGGGGGAATTTGAAGCGAAGCATCCTGATGCAGAAATCGAGGATTTTTGCCGGTATTACCTGACCTCATTAAGAGAGAAAGACAACGAGGGAAAGTTATTCAATGGCATGATGCCGCCTACAGATAAAATCATTCTTTCCAAATTGGTACAACGCATTGCTACCATTCAGCAAAGTTATGCCAATGCCGCTTTAGCCGATGTCTCTGTCAAACAACTGGAAGAATTTCTGATTTTGAATACCGTCAAACAATTGCAAGAAGGGAAAAAGACGGAAGTGATTTACACGTGTTTGATGGAGTTGTCAACCGGACTCAATGTGATGTCTAATTTATTGAAACAAGAATTTATTACAGAAGAAGAAGATAAAACAGACAAACGTTCCAAACGTGTAAAGATTACAGCAAAGGGAGAAGAAGTGTTGCAGGCTTGTTACGTTGCGCTGCGCAAGGCCAATAGTCTCGTTTACCAAGACATGGAAGAGGAAGACATCAGTTTGACCATTCAGTTGTTAAAAAATGTAGACATCAAATTTTCTCCTTTGTGGCAACAACATAAAGGGAAATCAATGGAGGATATATTAGTCTCTATGAAGTCGTGATCAATATACATGATACCAAACAAAAAAATCCCGATGACAATTACCGGGATTTTTTTGTTGCAAATGTTTTATCTGATTTACAAAGGCACTTGAAATCCTACTGTAAATATCGTCATGATCGTGGTAAACTTATGATTCGCTTTACCCTGGTCTTTGTATACCAATGATTGCGTATAGTTGGCATAGCCTGCTTTGGCGGTCCACTCACAGAAAATATATTTCAGGATCTCAGCTCTAATCCCTCCTTCTGCACTGACGATGTAGCCTGCCATGTGCCACTTGTTGTTGATCTCTTGTCCAAACAAGGTCACATCAGTACGAGGGTATACAAAACCAGGTCCGGCTTTCAATACACCACTCAATCTTAATTTTTTACTTGGTGCATTATAAAACTGGTAGCGTTTCACGATATTAAATGACATGAAGTTGGCTCCGTCTGTATGCTCAAAATGCAAGAAGTGCACAGGATCTAACGGGCCCGTTTGATTGATGGCAACACCATTCACCTGACCATGTACATTGACAACCTGGTAATCATTCACCACATATTTTGCATGCTCGTAATTCAATTCAAAACCGATGTCATGCTTGTCGTTCAACATGTAGCCTAAGCGAACACTGAATTGAGGAATCGTAATTTGTCCAATCTCTGGAATGGCTTCGAAGTTCGGTTTGTCTGAAGCTTGTGCATCCTGAACAGTAAAATCATAATTACCATAAGGTGTCATGTTACTGTATGGATTCGATGGGTCAGGAGGAGGAGTACTCGTGATCGGACCATCGTTGTGGATGTGTATACTGCTTTTGCTGTAGGCTTCACGGTTGTATCCCCAGGAAGCATAAAGTGTACCTTTTCTGCGTTGCTTTTTCGGTGTTGGATTTGGACTCTCGTCAGTTTGTGCAGAAGAAGATAAAATACCAAGTGGCAACAAACACAAGAGAATCAAGAAGCGATTCATATAAATATTTTTTTTATAAATTTAATAAAAGAGTTGACTGCATCACACAAAAATGACATCCATCATTTATGCGTATTCTACTATATCTCCCGTACCAGGCACAGTCAGTCGCACTTCGTTTTTACCTGATAAATTTTCTACGCGACCAATGATTTGTGCATCGATACCAAAGCCCTTACTGATCGCGATGATAGCCGCTGCATGAGCTTCTTCTGTATAGATCTCCATGCGATGCCCCATGTTGAATACTTTGTACATCTCCGCCCATGAAGCACCGCTTTGTTCTTTGATTGCTTTGAACAAAGGAGGAATCTCAAATAAATGATCTTTGATGATGCGCACATCAGAAGTAAAGTGCAACACTTTACTTTGCGCGCCTCCACTGCAATGCACCATGCCTTTAACCTGCGCTCGGTGACTTTCTAATATGGCTTTGATGACCGGTGCGTAAGTACGGGTAGGAGAAAGAACAAGCTTACCCATGTTGAGAGGTACTCCTTCCAATACATCCAACAAACCGTATGATCCGGAATAAATTAAATCGGATGGCACTTGCGGATCAAAACTCTCGGGATATTTTTCTGCTAATTTTTTATTGAACACATCGTGACGTGCAGAAGTAAGTCCGTTGCTTCCCATACCACCGTTGTATTCTGCTTCATAATGAGAACGACCATAAGAAGCCAGACCAACTATTACCTGTCCTCCTTTGATGTTAGCATTGTCTATGACATCGCTTCGCTTCATGCGACAGGTTACTGTACTGTCCACTATAATCGTACGAACAAGATCTCCAACATCGGCCGTCTCTCCTCCCGTACTGTATATGTTCACTCCGTGTTCACGAAGCATTCGCAATACTTCTTCTGTGCCATTGATGATTTCTGAAATGACTTCACCAGGAATCAAATTCTTATTCCTTCCAATGGTAGAGGATAATAAAATATGATCAGTAGCACCAACGCATAATAAATCATCCGTATTCATGATCACAGCATCCTGAGCAATTCCTCTCCACACACTGAGGTCACCGGTTTCCTTCCAATATAAATAAGCGAGGGAAGATTTTGTGCCTGCACCATCGGCATGCATGATGTTGCAATAGGCTTCATCACCGCCCAGAATATCGGGAATGATTTTACAGAATGCCTTTGGGAAAATACCTTTATCTATATTTTTAATGGCAGCATGTACATCCTCTTTCGAAGCAGAAACTCCTCTTTGGTTGTAACGATCACTCATAAGTCGATTTTTATGACACAAAAGTAACAAAAAAAAATGTCCGTCCCGATAAATTAATTACCAGGACGGACATTTTAAGTGAGAATTAATCTATTGTTATTTAGTTTGTTCCTTTTGCTTTTCAAGGAGTTCTTTTTCTCTTTGTTCTCCTTCGTTGATCAAACGGATGGTTTCTTTATCTACGCCTGTTACACGAACAGTAGTACGACGGTTTTTCTGATGCTCTTCTTCTGTTTTAGCATCCAGTACCACCAGTTTATCTTCTCCATATCCTTTAGCGATGATACGGTTTTTATCGATGCCTTTAGATACGATGAAGTTTACTGCAGACTGAGCACGTTTCTGAGCAAGGCTTCTGTTGTAGGTTGCAGAACCCCTCGCATCTGTATGAGATCCCAATTCAATGGCTACGTCTGTGTTAAGCTTCATGAATTCCACCACTTTGAACAACTCGATGGCAGCATCCGGACGGATATCCCACTTGTCGTAATCGTAGTAGATGTTGTCGATGGCAAACTCCACGTCTTTTTCTTTCACAGGAAGAACGATCTTCACATGGTGAAGAATTTCATTGTCGCCTGGTTTAAGGTCTTTGTAATTAACCTTCGGAATAAAGACTTCTATTTCTTCCGTCAAGTGGCCTGGTTGCTTAGAAGCAATGACGGTGTATTTGGTTTCAGGTTGTAGGTTCGCTTTGAACTGACCGTTTTCATCTGCCGTGATGACTTGTACCGTGTCTCCTTTTTCATCTATAATGATGATATGACTTCCTGGCAACAAAAATTGTTTTTTGTCTTTTCCTTCACCGAAGACTGTACCGTCCAATACATAATGCGCTACGCGTACTTTTGACTCGTCTACGAATTCATAAATGTCATCGTCTCCTTTTCCACCTGGTCTGTTGGAAGCAAAATAACCATTGATAGAATCGGTATAGAACAACGTCAATTCATCGTAGCTGGTGTTGATACCAGAACCCATGTTTTCAATTTTGATATTGTTTCCTTCTTTTTTTACTTCAAAGAAATCCAACGCTCCGATAGATGGGTGACCGTCTGAAGAGAAATAGAATTTACCTTCTTTGCTTTCGTAAGGGAACATGTCGTTTCCTCTGGTGTTGATGGGTGTGCCTAGGTTTTCAGGGTTGTCCCACTGACCTTCTGCATTTTTTGTGCATTTGTAAATATCTACTCCGCCATTACCACCTTCACGGTTAGACGCGAAGTACAATGTTTTTTCATCTACAGACAAGATAGGACTTGCATCCCATGCTTCAGGACTGTTGATCTTTAGCAATTCTGCTTTCCCCCAGGTGCCATCTGGTTGACGTGTAGAAGAATAAATATCTACATCCAACGCACCTTTTTTCGTACCGTCGTTTCCTCTTGCGAAGATCAGTGTGTTGCCGTCTTTGGTGAGAATAGCATTCGATTCGTGTGCATCAGGCGTGTTGATCAAATCGGCGGGAAGCTTTTTCGCCTGACCCGAAAAACGAGAAGAGCCATCAAAAATGTACTGGTAGATTTCTGTAAATCCGGTACCGTTCGCAGCATGCATTTTATCTACTCCTCTGGAGGTGGTGAAATAAAGACTGTTCTCAAATACAAACGGAGAGTACTCTGCCGCATCTGTGTTCAGGTCTTCGATATTGGTGATTTTGAAAAGGGATTTTTTATTGACAATCTCACTCAGGATCTTGATGTTTTGCAACTCATTTTTTGCCCTATTGATGAAATCGAAGTTCGTTCCAACCTTAATGTAATTGCTGAATTGGTTGGCAGCCGCTTCATAGTTTCCATTGGATTTCAAGGCATAGGCATAATAGAAATAAGCCTCTTCATCTGTTACCTTCGCGTCAATGGCTTTTTTGTAGTATTGCTCAGACTCATGGTAACGGTTAGACCTGCGGTAAGATTCTGCCAACAAGTAATTGGCTTCTCCTGCAGGTGCTCCATAAGATACAGCTTGCTGTAAGTTTTCAATAGCGAACTGGTATTCAGCCTGATTGTATTGTTCTTTGGCTTTGTTCAGGTATTTAGTCGCTTTAGGGGTACAAGCAAGGGCTACATAAAGTAGGGTTGCTACTAAAACACTTAGACGAAATTTTGTCAACATTGGTTAAATACGGTTAACTAGCTAAAAATAAACTACTGCAAGTTAGAAAAAGTGGGCAATTTTTAAAGTAATTAATTGGACTTTTTAAAAGTTTTTTATCCTTATACCGCAGTACTTGGTAAGAACCTGGCCAGCCAGGAGTCCTTAATTTCTTTCCATAACTCCACTTTCAGGTCTCCTACGGCCGTTACCTGTGTATTCAAGATCAATCCTGTGGGTTCTATTTCGCCGGAAGCCAGCTTATTTTTGAATTGACCCAGAGGTAACATTTGCAAAGAAGCTGAATCTGATTCCTTGTAAAGAATCAACATCCTGTCAAAAAGGGAAAGGTGCAATTCCTCCTCGAGTTCTTTTAATACACGTACAGATTTATCGATCGAACAACCACTCGCCGCTTCCCATCCGTTTTCTACTGCTACCACCACGACCGATTGATCAAAGATCTGGCAAGATGCTTTTAACGATGTACCGTGACTGGACCATTCGGTTAAAAAAGGATCCAGTCTTTGCAAAAGCAACGTCGACTCTTCAGCCGTTAATATCCTGTTGGCTGTATAGACCCAGGCACGGGCATTGGAGGGCATTTGATCAAAAGGAATTTTCATTGTTCAATTGAATTTGGGTACCTCACAAACCCTCGTTTTTAGCGATAAGTTCCGCGAGGTCAAATACTTTGATGCTGCTTTCTTTTTCTTTATTCTTCACCCCATCCGTCAACATGGTCATGCAGAAGGGACAAGCCGCTGCAATGACTGTGGCACCTGTAGACAACGCTTCTTCTGTGCGTTCTACGTTGATGTCTTTATTGCCTTTTTCCGGTTCTTTAAACATTTGACCTCCACCTGCACCACAGCACAGGCCTTTGGTCTTACAGCGTTTCATTTCTACCAGGTCCGCATCCAACACTTCCAGTACTTTGCGCGGCGCTTCATAAATACCATTGGCTCTGCCCAAGTAACAAGAATCGTGATACGTGATTTTCTGTCCCTTGAAACTTCCAGACTCCTTCATCTTCAGCTGACCTTTATCGATCAGCTCTTGCAAGAACGTAGAGTGATGCATGAGTTCATAGTTCCCACCTAAGGAAGGGTATTCGTTTTTCAAGGTATTGAAACAATGCGGACATGTCGTGACAATGCGTTTCACGCCATAGCCATTCAACACCTGGATATTAGACATGGCTTGCATTTGAAACAGAAATTCATTGCCTGCCCTTTTTGCCGGATCGCCGGTGCAACTTTCTTCTGTACCCAACACCGCATAAGAAATATTCAAATGATTCAGGATCTTTACGAAAGAACGCGTCACTGATTTTGCTCGCTCATCAAACGAACCGGCACATCCTACCCAGAATAACACATCAAATGATTTCCCCTGAGCCAGCAACTCTGCTGCAACAGGCACTTTATTAAGTTCTGACATGATAGGCTATTTATAATTTATCTGACCAATTGAATCTATCGGAAGGAGAAAATTTCCAGGGAGCAAAATTGTTTTCAATGTTTGAAAACATCGCGTTCCAAGAGCCCGGAGCCTTAGACTCTTCCATCACTTTGTAACGTCTCATTTGTACGATGATTTCTACCGGGCTGATTTGTACGGGGCATGCTTCTACGCAAGCATTGCACGTGGTACAGGCCAGTATCTCTTCTTCACTGATGTAATCAAACAAAGACTTGTTGTCTTGAAAATCCTTACCGTGCTGACGAATATTTTCTCCTACTTCTACCAGACGATCTCTGGTATCCATCATGATTTTACGTGGTGACAATAATTTACCGGTAATATTAGCAGGACATTGTTCTGTACAGCGGCCGCACTCTGTGCAACTATAGGCATCCATTAAATTTTTCCAGGTTAGATCCTGCACATCTTTTGCACCGAAACGCATTGGCGCAGCAGGATCAGTAGGTGTTGTATTTGTAGGTGTCAGGCCCAACATCAACTGCACTTCTTTTGTCACAGAAGCCATGTTGTCTATCTCTCCCTGCGGAATCAGACGTGCATAATACGTGTTAAGGAAGGCAAAGAAGATATGTAAGTGTTTAGAATTATAGAAGACATAATTGGCAAAGAACATCACACCCATGATGTGCAACCACCAGGCCGATCTTTCCAATACCACCAAAGCCCCAACAGACAAACTAGAAAGCAATGGCGTGAGTAAAGAACTGAAAAAGAAATTGCCTGTGGCTATATAGTGTTCGTGTCTTCCCTGCAGCAATTTATCGCTGGCATTCATGGTGAGAAAAGCCATCATCAATGCGATCTCCATGATCAAAATGAGATTGGCATCCAGTGTGGGCCACTTCGTCATCTCTTTACCTGAAAATCGTTTGACATGTATTATGTTTCTTCTGATCAGAAATACCGCACAGGCAATGATGACTGTGACCGCAAAAAATTCAAATACATTGATGATAAATGGATAGAACGAGCCAAGAGGAGCGGAAAATAAACGGTGTGTTCCCAACAAACCGTCCAGCGCAATCTCCAGCATTTCAACATTGACAATCAAAAAACCGAGGTATACAAAAAGGTGTAATACAGCCGGCAATGGTTTTTTAAACATCTTTCGCTGACCCAGTGCGGTAAGTGTCATATTGGCCCAACGCTCAGGAATAGAAGAGCTTGGCTCATATGATTTACCCAGAAGGATGTTAAATCGAATCTTGCTGATGCTTCTGAAAATGAAGTATGCTGCTACCGCCAATAGTACAGCAAAAATGAGTTGTGGAAGTATATGCATGCCTTAATTTAATTTATTTTGCATTATTTTTTTATAAATATAAATTTTAAATATCTTTGCACACTCAAATGAGCTGGTGATGTAGCTCAGTTGGTAGAGCAAAGGACTGAAAATCCTTGTGTCGGTGGTTCGATTCCACTCATCACCACATCACAAAGGCCTATGGATGAATAATCTGTAGGCCTTCTTTTTTATCTCCCCTTCCAATAGTAATCAAAGATCTTCAGGCATCAAAAACCATCTTGAATTTTACGCATTCGTTCGCCATTGGTTTTATTCTCGTTTAAACGATTCGTACCGTTAAGATTATTCGAGTCCATTATTTCGTTACGGAGTTTTCTCTCGAAGACCTATTAAGGAAGAGTCAACGTTTTAACAAGTAATACTTTAAGAAATAAAATAAGCAGGATCGAAGTACGATTCAAAAGAATCTCTATCTTAAAACTGTGTATGCACTTTACATTTCTTTTTCATTTTTAACTCCAAACACATGGCGAACTTCATCGACATCCACGTACATCCCACTCTTAAGCCTTATGGAAAAAGTTATTACGTTGACAATAACCATGGCAAACAGCATAACTCTTTTGATCTTTATTCCGAAGCCTGTGTATGGCACAAAGATCAGGTAAGCCTGATCAGTGAAGCGGAAGAAAATACCGCCGGATTTGCGATCTACACACAAGCCGATTTTACAACACTCCGCAAGGGACAATTGAAAGTGGTTGTTGCTTCTCTTTATCCCATGGAAAAGGGTTTTTTCAAAACGAAACAAGATCTTCCGAAGGAAGCGCGTTCGTTTATCGGAAATTGCATTACCGCTTTTGGTAAAAGCAGAATCAATGCTGTACTTTCTGATCAGTTCAATTATTGGGAAGATGTCAAAAGCGAATACGGTTTTTTGCAGTTGCTCGATAACCAGATACCAAGCGGAGGAGCAAGCAGATACAAACTCATTTCTTCTTTTCAGGAAGTTGATTTCTCTCAGGATTATATCTATGTTTTATTGAGTGTAGAAGGATCACATTTATTTTGTGAAGGCAATGATACACGAGATGAAAACAGTTGGAAAAACCTGGATCAAAATGTGGCCCACATGAAAAATCCGGTGACATGGCCACACACTCCCGTTTTCTTAACGTTCGCACATCACTTCTACAATGGCTTATGTTCTCATGCAGAAAGCCTGCCTTCTGCACTGCAGACATTCCTAGATCAAAGCGATGGTTTAGAAAAACCTGTCGATGGCAATAACTACATTACCGCACACGGCTATCATCTCATTGATCTCTTATATAGTACAGAAAATGGCAAACGCATTTTGATCGACATCAAACACATGGCCAAAGCAACCAGAAAAGAATTCTATGCTTATCATGCTTCTAAGTACAGCGCCATTCCTGTCATCTATAGCCATGGAGGAGTAAGAGGATCACACCCTTACTACGACAAAGAAATCAATGTGGACGACGAAGACATTGACTACATCTGCAAGTCGGGTGGGCTGATAGGAATGGAAATGGATCAGCGCATCATGGGTTACAATGGCACGACGGATAAGTTTTTACATTGGTTGAAAAACATTTTCCATTCACATAACAAACTCGATATACAATGGGCCGAACCATTTTGGAACAGCGTAATTTATATTGCTGAACATTGTTACAAAAATAAAATCAGTGAAAGTGACCCATGGAAATTCGTTTGTCTTGGAACAGACTATGATGGCATCATCAATCCACTCAACCGATACCGAACGGCTGATACGCTTCCCATGCTTCGGGAAGTGCTCATCAATTACTTGAATGATTACTGGTCGCAAAGTAATCCCACCATTCCGAATCTTACCGGTGGACCGGCCGATCAGGTGATTGATAAAATCATGTACCATAATGCCTTTCTTTTTCTTACAAGCCATTTTTAATTCCATTACAAAATAAAAGAGGGGAGACAATGTCTCCCCTCTTTTATGATTTACACTTCCGATTTATTTTATTCCACCTACATTGATGAAAGGTGTTCCTTGTCCCGAGACCTGAGGAACCCTTCCATCCCATTTGTCGATGGTTCTGTATTGTATCAATTCTTTGCTTACCGATTCCGCAATTTTCTTATTGGCTTCCGCCTGTGCATCGGCTACAATTCTGTTCGCGTCTGCTTCTGCCTGCGCCTTGATCCGAACGACATTGGCGGCAGCGGTGGCTTCTATGATGTTACTTTCTGCTTCACCTTTTGATCGGGCAATTTTTTTATTGGCTTCTGCTTCTACCGATTTGACTTCGTTTTGTGTTTGCTGTGCTTTTTGATTGGCTTCCAGTTTTTGATTGATGGCTTCTTCTATTGTTTTAGGCAATCTGAATTCGCCAATCGTATAAATTCGTTCAATCATGATCCCATATTTTTCCGTTTGAACAGACACCACGCTATCTACAGCATCCAGCAAATCTTTTTTGTGTACACCGTAAATAGATTCGATGGGCATTTTAGATGCTGTTGTATTCAAGGCATCTCTCACCATGTTGCGAATGAAAATATTGGTGATCTCATCACTTCCTCTTCTCCATTTTTGAAAAATAGCAGAAACACTATCCGGCAAAATAGAATAGCTGACACCAAAGTCCGCATCGATATCTAATCCTTCTTTGCTTTGAAATGTAATCGAGTTATCGATGCCGCCATCTCTTCGTTCATCTCTCCAAACATAGTTTTGTTGAAAAACAGGAAACGTATAGAGTTTTTGATTGGGACCGATAAAGTAAGCACCTACACCCAATTGTTTGGTCTCCACGCCTTTCCTATTTCCCAATAAATAAACCTTAATGCCTCTATAGCCCGCAGGCACTGTTCTACATGAGTATAGTGATACAATGGTGAGAACAAAATATAATACCTTTTTCATGATCGTATGAATTTTAGTTAAAAATGAATAATACAAGAAGGTCAAACCCTAAAAGAGCTCGAGTGAAATGAATTCCGATGTTCTATTCAAAGTCTGAAACTCTGAATTAAAATATAGATGGACGGAAAATGAAGAAAAGGGTGAGGAAGAAAAGTAAAAGAAAAAGAAGATATAAAAGAAAAACGATCTATGTGTGCGAAAACTATATTTACAAGCGATGCCTCAGTTTCCCACTCCTCATCATCGCTTTCATCATCCAGATAAAGAGAAGAGACAGAGGAAACTGCTTTTGAACCTGTGCGGCTCATGGTATGCTTTGCGCTCGTACTTTTATTTTTGCAAGAAGAAACGTTACGATTAAGAAATGAATAATTGACAAACGTGATCAACACGATCCCTAAAAAAATAAAAAACAGGCGAAGAAGTTTTTTCACGTTCATACCTTTACTGATTTAAAAATGTGTTTTACAATTCACGTGCCAAGGCGAAAATGAATCCTGTTGGAAACTTGTACTTGTTTATTGTTCCTTGCTTTTACTCGTTAGATTATATGACTACTAGCTAATTACGAGTTTCATATTTCAAAATAAATACGCATCTTTGTCGTCACATAGCATTCATCAAATCAAAAATTAAAGCCTCGAATAACTTCGAACATGATTGACGGCAAAAAAATAGTAGTGGTAATGCCTGCTTATAATGCGGAACAAACACTAGAACAAACATTCAGAGAAATTCCCTTTCACATTGTAGACGAAGTTATCCTGGTGGATGATCATTCCAGAGATCACACTTCTGATAAAGCACGTGAAGTGGGCGTACACAAAGTCATTCGTCACGACAAAAATAAAGGATACGGTGGCAATCAGAAGACCTGTTACAAAGCAGCTCTTGAGTCAGGCGCTGACGTAGTAGTGATGCTGCATCCGGATTATCAATATACTCCGCTTTTATTAGAAGCAATGGTTTATCCGATTGCACGAGGTCTATTTGACGTGATGTTGGGTTCTAGGATATTAGGTAAAGGAGCATTGAAAGGTGGTATGCCGATGTATAAATACATTGCGAATCGTTTTTTAACGTTTTTCCAAAATGTCATGATGGGACAAAAGCTAGCCGAGTACCATACCGGTTACCGTGCCTTCAGTAAAAAAGTATTGGAGAGCTTGCCTTTAGAAAACAACTCTGATGACTTTGTATTTGACAACGAAATGTTGGGTCAGATTACGTATGCCGGTTTACAGATTGGAGAAGTTACTTGTCCGACTAAATATTTTGCAGAAGCCAGCAGCATTAATTTCAGCCGCAGCACCAAATATGGTTTCGGTGTATTGGGTGTTTCACTTGCTTATCGTTTACAAGTATGGGGCATCGGAAACTTCAAGATATTTAAAGGAATAAAAAGATCGTAACTCGTCATCAGTGATAAAAAGAAAGAGTCCCGGATATAGACCGGGACTCTTTCTTTTTATAGTCAGTTCATTAATACTCACCCATAATTTTTCTACTGTTCAACAAATTCCCTTCACCAAAGACAGGCAACTCTTTAGGAGGAACAATGACAGTGGTTTGATCCGTCAACGATTTCAAAAATAAAATCACATCCTCTTTTTCTTTTACAGACAGCAAAAGAGAATCGAACGGCAAGGTTTGATTGGCGACAGAAAATCCTAATCCTTTCCCTCCTCCGGCATGGTAAAAGTCCACGACACTTTCCAGCGTTGTATATGCGCCGTTGTGCATGTATGGAGCAGTACCTGTTATATTGCGTAAGCCTGGAGTTTTAAAAGCATGACGGTGTTCTTCAATCTGAAATACATTGTACCTGCCTACATCGTCGTCTAACTCTTTTTGGTCTGCCGAAGAAGCAGTCCCTATGATTTCAAATTCAGAATCGTTGTAAGAAGGTGGAACTGTTCCATTAAACAAAGGGAAAAAATGACAGCTGCCACACAAGGCTTTACCTGCAAAAATATTATATCCATTTACTTCACACGCTGTAAGTGCCTGTTCGTCGCCTTTGAGAAAACGGTCGAAAGGGCTATTCCAGGTAATCAATGTTCGTTCAAATTCTGACAATGCTTTCTGCAAAGCATAAGGTGTAATGCTTGAATCTTTACTTCCTTCAAACGCTTTTTGAAAAAGCATTTTATACTTCTTACTTTGTTGTAATTTTTTTGCCGCGTCTGATAACGTCGTATGCATTTCATCTTTGTTATGCATCACATCAAATACCTGCTGTTCCAATTGCGCTACTCGTCCATCAGCAAAAAAAGCTTGCTGATAAACTACATTCCATAAACCCGGCGTGTTTCGCAAGCCTTCTCTCTCTTTATCTATTGTGATGCTTTTATTTTGGCCGTCCGCTAATCCTTTGTTTGGATTATGACAACTGGCGCAGGATCTTTGATTATTGCCTGACAATACCGGATCAAAAAACAACAACTTCCCAAGCTGGGCCTGCAGGTCCAGGTGTGCAGTATCATCGTAATACATCGAGAAGTAACGAATATTAAAACTCTCTTCGCCAAACAAAAAACCAGTATTCAATTTCAACGCCTGTTTCCTGTCACTCCAAGTGTAACCACAACTGTTATGAAAATTCACAAACGCGTGGTTCAATGGATTGACACAAGACGTGATAAATGTCAAACGATCGAAGTTATCGTAAGAAGAATTCTCCTGTAGCTTTTTTCTTGTTTGTGATAATTGATGATTCAGGCTGCGGTATGTTTCTTTTTCTGCGGAAACGCTTGCATAAAAAGAAACGATCGCCTGCATACCTTCCATGCACCAATCCGATTCCTGTACATTATTTTTGACAAGGGTGGCATCGTAACCATTGAGGTTTAAGGCTGCTATACGAAACAACTGCAACTGCTGCATCTCCAATACGTCAACAGCTTTGATAGATACTGTTGCATAATATTGCTGAAGTGTATTGAATGCCTTCGTCAATTTTACGACTTCCTTTTTTAATAGTGTTTGATCGATACGATCTGATTCAAACAACAGTTGTTCGATGACTTGAAATCCCTGAGGATAGATAATTGCTTTCCCAAAATCAGGATCGTGCTTGACAACTAATGCACCATTGATGACATATTTTGATTCACGAGGAGAAACATACTCTACAAAAAATTCGACGTGCTTATAATGCCGTCTTGCTCTCAAGTATGCCGTTTTCATCTGTGAGGCGGAAGTAGTTGTTTGTAGTTTATTCAACTGTTGTTGCAAACCATCTAATTCAATCAACACATATCTTCTCACCTGAACATCAAAGGGGGTGTTGCATACCGGTGTCAATGCTATCAGTGTGGTACAGATCAGAAGAATTGAAATTTGTAAAATAATTTTCATGGTACACACTGGTAATTATTTAAACTACAAAAGGAATGGCTGTACAGCCATTCCTTTCAGATCCAATAAAGCATTGTATTTATTTAGTACGCATCACACGCAGCAATTCTTTATGCTGATCGGTAGTAATGGAAATGAAATACATTCCTTCTGTTAAGCCCTGCTGCAATGCATTCAATGTCCACTGTTGATCTCCGGCAGATAGGTATTGATTTTTCAAAGGTGTTTGTACTACTCTACCGCTCAGGTCTATGATTTCTATCGTAGCTGTACCGGCACTTGGCATGTTGTAACGAATTGTCAATTCATCCTGAAACGGATTGGGATATATATTCACCGCAGAAGTGTTTTGAGAAGCAGTAACATCTGTTGCTATTTGAACTACCGTTACTTTAAATGTATCCGCTACACATTCGTACACATCATTCACTACGTACGTTGTGTTTATTGTTGGCGCTACATTCACCATACGAGTTTGTTCCGCAGAATGTGACCAAATATAATCACCTTTCCAGGAAGCTTTCAAATTCAGGTCGTCACCTGCATTGATCGTGATGTTCTGCACTTTGCTTGCGTCTTTGATGACCGTAAATTTATCGCGGATCAAACCGTCTGCACATAACCATTTTACATCTAATCTTGATCCTTGAACATTCAACACCAGTGAACCACCGTTTGTTGCATTGGAATAATACATGGCGTCATGAGGGAAAGTAGATTGTGTTCCACCCAATTGACCAGATGATCCAGAAACTACGTAGATTGTGCCGTCCAGTGTATGTGCTTCATCTTTTAGATAGGTACAAGAATTAGATGAACCATCGTACACACCACTGGATTGACTCAGGTTATGTACTGCAGGATCAAACGAAGCTTCGTTTCCATAGTGTCCCTTCATGAGTCTGCTTCTTTCGTAATCGTGACTGTGTCCGCAAAGAATTAAATCTACTCCGTAACGTTCCAATATTTTTATAAAGTTTTGTCTCATGCTGATCAACTCACCTTCCGTATCGGAGTTGTGAGAACCCATGGTATAAGGAGGATGATGCCAGTAAGCTACTATCCATTTTTGCGTGTTCGCAGAAAGATCTTGTTTGATCCAGGTGGCCTGTGCTCCGCTGGTATCGTACAAACGTGTGGCGTTGTTTTCATTTCCATAAGAATCCAATGCGAGGAAGTGTACGTTTCCATAATCGTAGGAATAGTATGCTTCTGTTAGTGAAGCCACTCCGCCGGCTTCACCATTGGATGGTGTTTCGAAAATAGTGAAGTAAGGTACGTTATGGTCGTTCTGGCGATTGGCATCGTTAGCATAATCGTGATTACCAGGCACCGGCCACATCGGCGCATGTTTCATGATGCTGCCTTCGTAGATGTCGAAAAAATTAGTTCCAAACTCCGTATCCAAACCGGCATTGTATGCATTGTCCCCCATCGTTAACCAACCGTTTGTAGTATCTGCTCCGATGTATGTGTTGTATTGATCGAGTACATTTTTTTGATTGGTAGAATTGTTACCGCAATCTCCGATGACCCAGAATTTGTAATTACCTTCTGCACCAATGGTTGGAGAAGTAACAAAATAATTGTCTGCATCGCCTTGCAGCATACCTTCCGTACTGCTTCCGACACTGTAAAAATATTTAGTATAAGGAAGTAACCCTGTAATGGTAATGGTATGATCTGTCACTGCTCCAGCTAGTACTTCCGATTGAGAGAGCGCAGCAACATCAGTTCCATACATTACTTTGCTGTCAACCGCCTGATCTGTGAGCCAACGGAACGTCATACTGGATGAAGTTCCTTTTTGTAAATAAGGTCCTCTGGTCAATATTGCTGCAGCGGGTGGTGGAACAGGAGTGCCTTCCAGCTTTAAGACAAAAGAGATGTCACTGCTGTTTCCTGAGGACTGATGAATTTCAACTGCAATCGTATTGTTGCCTGACACCAATTGACTATTAGCCAATGTAACGGTTTGTGTGTATACCGTATTCCCATCGTCACTACAAGCGGTGCTGGCAAAGGTTTGATAACCGATTGTACCGGTAGGCATGTTGTCTCTGAACAACTCCATTCCATTCACATACAAAATCATTCCATCGTCTCTTCTGTAACTAAAGGTAAATTGACTGAATTGACTGACATCAGCAATATTAAGCGTTTTTCTAAAATATGTCGTTGGGTATTTATTGCTGCTGTTCGAACCGTAGCTAACCACCGTTGCTTCATCGCCATCACCATAACCTAGCTCGGCATTACCACTCGCCCATAAAGCATCATTGAAAGCAGACGTTGTCCAGGTGGTGCCTTGGTCACTGCCGTTGTCCAAATATTTCCAACTTGTGGCATAAGGAAAAACTTCTGAAGGAACAGACTCTGCTGTCAATTGCATAATAAATGAAATGTCACTGCTGGTACCTACAGATTGGTGAATCTCTATTGCGATGGTATTACTACCCGTTAGTAACTTGCTATTCGCTAATGATAATGTTTGCGTATATACTGTATTCCCATCATCGCTGCATGTTGTACTGGCAAACGTTTGAAAGCCGATAACACCAGTAGCCATATTGTCTCTGAAAATTTCTGTGCCATTGACATACACTACCATTCCATCGTCTCTTCTATAACTGAATGTAACTTCACCATATAAAGAGGCATCGGTTATATTGAATGTTTTACGGAAATAAGAGGTCGCGTATTTATTATTGGCATCTGCGCCATAACTTAAAACGGTTGCTTCATCACCGTCACCATAACCCAATTCTGCATTACCACTCGCCCAGGACGCATCATTAAAAGCCGGTGCAATCCAGGCCGTACCCTGGTCACTGCCATTGTCAAGGTATTTCCAGGAAGTTGCATTAGGGAAAAGTGATGTTTGACAAATTGCAGATGATGCAATCATCAGGCATAACAAACTGTAGATTCTTTTCATAGCCAGAATATTTTTGTTGGTACAAAAGTATATCCCTGCTATTATTCAAATGTTACCTAAAGATTAGGTTACGTTAATCAGCTTTGAAAATTTCGTTGCTGAAAATTTATTTTTTTTCTGCTATTTTAAAAAATCGAATTGAAATACCAGTTCGTCAGTATTATATCCTCTGTTGCTGCAGCGTTCCACAATATGGGTATATAGTACCCGATCTATAAAAGGTTTTCTACATAATATGAACAAATATTTTTTCTTTGGATGTCCGACCACTGCATACGAATAATCATCAGCCAATTCGATAATCCAGTAATCTCCTTTGAAAGGCCATACAAATTGTGCCTTCATCTCTCCATTCTCTGATTCGGGTACCTGATACAATTTGGATGTGATGTTCTTACTTTCTGACTTGCCTTTACGAACTTTTTCATACGTCGTGTTCACATCGTAATATCCTTTTCCATTCAAGGTATAATGGTCAATCGTTTTCTTCCAATCTTTATCCAGCGCCGTTGGGATGGAAGACAAAGAAAACCACCTACCTGAAAAATTTTCCAGGTCAACATGTGCTACCGGTTTATTTTCCTGAGCATACGTGATCATAAGAGAGGAATAAAAAAACAGCAGTATTAGGGTGGTTTTCATCATACGAACGTTGATGCGCAAAGTAAACAAACCAATCCGTCTATTGTTCTTTTGTTTGCAAAAAATAAAAAATGCATCCCTCCTTTTCAGAAAGCAAAAAAATACCGCATGTATTTCTATCTACATGCGGTATTTCATTCTATCATCAGCTTTTTTCCCTTTCGATGCTCGTTTTATTTTCCTACGATGTCGATCCGTTTTAAATACGTCTGAAACCATATCGATCAAAGGTGTCTTCCCTACAATACCAGCACCGGGAGATGATTCCACATAGCCGCCAGTAATTTCCCAGAGAGATCACCGCTTGTATTGTTCGTAAAGTAAGTCCCTTGGGGCATTACCAAAGCGACACTTTGAATAATCTCGGCAGCATATTTTTCGGATCAACCGCAATCAAATACAAATTCTGTTTTTGATCATCTAATGCGATTCCTTTTTTTGAATGGTACAAGTTCAACGGTAAATTGTATTCATTCAACGCCGCATCATTTAAACCTACTACTCTCACCGCATAATCATTGGCTTCTAAGTTTCGTTGAATCTCCGAGCGGTTAGAAAGCGTGAGACTGTGAAAAGGTTTTGCGGTTCCGGGACCAACAGGATCTTTGTAAATCAAAAACACACCTTTATCGTTAGTGATCAATTGATACGTTTTATCATATGATGATTCCGTCAAGGGTAATTTTTTAATCACATGTTGTCTGACGGGTTTCCCATCAGGACCGATGACCAAAACAATGTGCGAAGGATAAATGTGAATAGGGATTGGTAATGCGCTGGCGCCAGGTGCCGCATTTCCAGGGATAGAAGAATCTGTTCTTTTTTCTCCGATCAGATAAATAAATCCATTTTTATCCTGTACCACATCCTGCAGTAAAAAACCATCATCGGCCCAACCGCTGATGCTTGCACCAGCTCCACTGGTCAAGGCTCTCCAATCACCCAACAATGTAGACTGTACATTTTCAACACCTGTTGAGGACAACACAAAAGAAGTTACTGCCATCGTTTTATCATCAGGATGTCCGAAGAACAGCAAGTTTACTTTTCCCTCTTTTGCATAACTCACAAAAGGATTCACTTTGTTCGGTTTCTCTGTGATTTTAAAAGTATACTGAAATTGTTTGTTACCGACTTTATCCAGGTACACTACTTCATAATTACCCAATACCGTGTCGAGATTTTTTTTACTCAATCCAAACACTCTGTGGTAAATGTAAATGAAGCCATTCGTTTTATTGTCTTCCACATTTCGTACTTCCGATACATAAGATTCTTTGCGTGAAAAGTTTAGTACAACCGGTGTCTCGTTTGTCTTCACTCCATTTCCATCGTAAGTTACAATGATGCGGTGCTTGTACATCGCCCATTTGTCTTCGTCAGCAACCGGTGTAACGAAGGCATAACGCTGTAAGACACTATAATCATTGGACGTAAGAAGTTCCATGGCTTCCATTCTTTTCCCTTCCGGTGTTTTTCTTTCGATGATAGGATTGACCAAGGAAAGTGGACCTGTCCTGTCTTTCAAATAGGCATTGGCGCGTGCATCGTAATCACCGATTGTATCTGCATAGATGCGAATTACTTTATTGTCCCTGTCTTCTGGAGGATCATTGCGCCATGTTTCGAAAAATACTTTTTGATCGCCATAAGATTTAATCGCATAAGGATATTTTCTGATCATGTCATTAAAGTAATTGCTATCAGCTGATACCTCTACCGGTGTAGACAAGCGATCAGCCAGCATCATGTTTAGTTTTTGATTTTGCTTATCTGCCGGAATAAACATTCTGTAATTGTAATAATCATCGAAACTACTTTTGATTTTCAAGTCAGCATCAAATTTTTTCGTATTCATCAACGGATAGTGTTGGTATCCGCCTACACTTCCTGCGAAGATGCCTGTTTGTACCATGACTGCGCCCGACACTTGTGTAAAGGTGTTCACTTCCACCGATCCATCACGTTTAGGAACGATGGCTTCTATGGCACAGCGATTAGATTTCATGCCAAAAGGAAACCATTCGAAGTCCGTTTCCCTTACGATAAACTGTGCCGAGACTTGTTGCGCGATGCTACTCAAAAGCAGGAATGATAAAATATATTTTTTCATGTCAAAAGTTGAGTGTAATAATGTTTGGGATTTAATGCTAATTAAGATTTCAATATTTACCAAATGTTTTTTGATATGTAGGAAAGTTTAAGCGACAAGTTCGACTAGTTTGGGGCGTGCCCCTGCGGGTCGGGCTATACGCTTCAAGTCCTCGCTCGGATCTCTCTTTACTTTAATCGTTCAAATATACTGGCTCGCTGTGGGCTTTTCGCTACTATCCCTCACGCAACATCCTATACCGATAGGATTTAATAACAATGGGCTTATAACGTTTTAAATAAGACGTTATAAGCCCATGATGTGATGATTTCTTAAATGAATTATTCTATTCCAGGTATTTCAATCGATTGATTTCTTGTGCAGATAAGAAACGCCATTTGCCTCTCGACAAATCTTTCTTCGTCAAACCTGCGTAAGCCACGCGGTCCAGCTTTTCTACTTCGTAGCCCAATTCTTCAAAGATACGACGTACAATGCGGTTGCGGCCTTCATGGATTTCAATTCCCAATATTTTACGTGTCTGATCTGTTACGGCAAGATCATCCACTTTTACTGGACCATCGAACAAACGCAATTTTCCACTTTTGATCGTTTCAAAATCTTTCTCAGCAATCGGCTTATTCAACTCGATCAGGTATATTTTTTTAATTTTACTGGATGGATGCGTTAACTTTTGTGCCAGGTCTCCATCGTTGGTAAACAACAACAGGCCTGTCGTATTACGATCCAGTCTGCCAACCGGAACAATGCGTTCTTTGCAGGCATTGGCTACAAGCGCCATCACCGTGCGGCGTTCCTGAGGATCGTCTGTAGTAGTAATGAAATCTTTAGGCTTGTTCAATAAAACGTAAACTGGTTTTTCCGGAGAAATAATTTTGCTGCCATATTTTACAGAATCACCAGGCATGACTTTCGTACCTAATTCTGTCACGACTTTACCGTTTACTTTTACCAATCCTTCCTGAATGAATTGATCCGCTTCTCTTCGCGAAGCAATACCTGCGTTAGATAAATAACGGTTCAGACGAATTCCTTCTTCTACAGGAGTTTCTTTGCTTCTTGCTTTTTTTACATTCAGTTCTCGGTGGAGACTGTCTGTCATTTCTTTTTCCTTATTGAATTTGATGTCGATGAAATCTTTATCGACTTTGCGACGCACCAATGCTTTCTCTGCACGCTTCGTCAAACCGGCATCTGCCGTTTTCTTCACCGCTACTTTTTTAGGTCCTCGCTTGCGTGCATTCAATTCATCTTCAACGGAACGAGATCTTGTTCTGCCGAAAAATTCATCTTCATTGAATCCGCTTTCTTCATTGCTTTCTTCTTTTTTCGAACCTCTACCAAAACTTTTTGGTAGACGCTCCGGTTTGTTTCCAAACGAAGACGTTCTTTTTTTATCGAATGAACCTGTACCCTCTTTCTTGAAGCCACCAGCTTTGCCAGCACCACCACGAGGTCCTGAGGATGTTCTTTCACTTCTTTCCGATGAATCGCCTTCTTTTTTGAAACCTCCTGTTCTACTGCCTGCACCGCCACGAGGTCCTGAAGAAGTTCTTTCACTTCTTTCTGATGAACCACCTTCTTTCTTGAAACCACCTGTTCTGCTGCCCGCACCACCACGAGGTCCTGAAGAAGTTCTTTCACTTCTTTCTGATGAACCGCCTTCTTTTTTGAAACCACCTGTTCTGCTACCCGCGCCACGTGGACCTGTTGAAGGTCTTTCGCTTCTGCCAGATGAAGATGTTCTGTTTCTTTCGCCGGAACCTCCTTCACTTTTCTTTCTGAAAGTAGAAGGTTCTTCTGATCTGTTTTTTGTTCGAGGACCGCTAGAAGGTTTATCGCTTTTACTAAATCCTGCAGTCGATGAATTTCTTTTCTTGTCACCAAATCCTCCGGAACTTCTTTTTTTGAAGTTCGCGTCAGAAATACTTTTTTTCTCATCGCGACTTAGTTCTCCCGAAGCGGGACGTGAACTTCTACCAGATGATTTCGATGCTCCGCGCGATCCTCCAGAAGGACGATCTTCTCTGCTGCCTGCAGATCTTCCCGCACCACGGCCTTTGTCGGATGACTTATCAAAAGCAAAAGCAGGCTTAGATTTTCCAGAGCCTGCTTTGCCGCGTGATGTATTGGAGGAAGATCTACTGTTCCCCTTCTTCTTGTTGTCCATTTTTTTCTTGATCTATATTATTTTCTTCCCCGCTGTTTTCCCCTTCGCTGTCTGTTTGTTCTTCCTGATGATGACTTGGAAAAATTTCTTCCTGTGTTTCCACTTCCATCCCATCACTTGTTTGTGCTTGTACTCCTTCGCCTTCCATTAGTCCGAATTGCGCAAAGTCATTGAAGTTCGGATCCAGTTCTGTACCAATGGTATTTTCAAGCGTAGAGAAATCTTTTGGATTTGGTAATTCGGTCAAGCTGTTCAACCCGAAATACTCCATGAATTTTTTGCTTGTGCCGTACAACAATGGACGACCGACACCATCAGATTTACCTTTGATTTCGATCAATTCTTTTTCCAATAATTTCTGAACAGCGTAATCGCAATTCACACCGCGTATATCTTCTATCTGTCCTTTAGTAATCGGTTGTTTGTAAGCGATGATCGCCATGACTTCCAAAGCAGAAGTAGATAATCTTTTTTTAGATTTTTGTTTTAGAAAAATCCCAAGACTTGTTTGATAAGCTGGCTTCGTCAGAAACTGATAGCCACCAGCAATCTTAAATACCTGAAAAGAAAACTCATCGGCTTCGTATTTCACCAGCAAAGAGTCAAGTGCTGCTTCGATGTCTTCGATCTGTACTTCCGCCTCAAACATCTCAGACATCACCAGTCTGATCTCTTCGGCTTTTACAGGTTCAGTCGCGCAGAACACAATACTCTCAACATGATTTTGAAGAAAATCCATTACTTACGATTTAATTTGGCTTCAATAGAATGCTGTGTGTGTGGTACAGCACGTAAACGTTCTTTCGGAATCAGCTTTCCTGTTTCGATGCACACGCCGTATGTTCCGTTCTTGATGCGGATTACAGCGAATTCCAACTGCTGAATGAATTTCATTTGTCTTGCAGCCAATTGGCTGAAGTTTTCTTTTTCCAACGTATCTGCTCCATCTTCCAGCAATTTTAAATTACTGTTCGAGTTGTCAGAACTTTCGTCGTTCTTTCTGCTCAAAGATTCCTTGATGTACACCAATTCTTTTTTTGCTCTTTCTAATTTTTCAAGAATCAATGTTTCAAACTCTTTCAGTTCTTCTTCAGAGTACTTTGTTCTAGTGTCTTCCGGTCCAGAATTTTTAGGTTGCATAATGCCTTGGGGTTTAACAGTTTTGCTATTTAACTTAAAAACCTCCGGTGAGGTTTCCTTTATGGTCACTTTTTTTGCAGCAGATTTAGCTTTAGGAGTCGCCTTCTTGGCAACCGGTGCTGCTTTCTTCGCAGGAGTACTTTTTTTGACCGCTGTCTTTTTAACTACCGCTTTCTTCGCCGGCTTTTTCACGGCAGGTTTTGCCGGTGATTTTTTAGCTGCCGTTTTTTTGGCAGCAGGTTTAGCTTTGGGCGATGCTTTTGATACTTTTTTAGCTACCGGTTTTTTAACCGCTGCTTTCTTTTTTGCAACTACTTTTTTCGCAACTGCTTTTTTCTGATTTTTTTTAACCTTAGCCATAAAAAAATAATGATTGAATCCCGTATTTTCCTCTGCCTGCTGGGCATTATTTGCCTGCAAAGGTAATAAATAAAAGCTTCAAGTCCTTGCATTTTTTACACCTCAACCGGTAGTTTTCCACACTAAATCAACGCAATAACACAGAAATTGTGTCCTTGATTTTGAGGTGATCGCCATCAGGATGGGAAAACTCAGCTACGAGCAAGTATAAACCCGTGCTAACAGGCTGTAAATTAGTATCCGTTCCATTCCACGTACATAAACCCTGCATGTCCGCTGGCCCGCTCGGTTGTAATGAACAGATCCAGTGACCTTGCAGTGAAAAGATGTCCATACGCACCGAAGTGCCTGGTTTAGGCAGTGTATAATGGATATTGGCATAATTCCGGTATCCATCTGTACCAGGTGAAATGGAACGAGGTTCAATGCTCAAGGTTCCACCTGCCGCAGACGCACCAGCCTGAGAATTGACATAACCCGGTGTCGCGCCTCCAGAAGAAGTGGAGGCCGATTGCCAATTCGCCAACCAGTCAGACGATGCATTGGCATTGGTTCTTTCCAAAGAAACGCCTTCCTGGTTTTCGAGCAAAGGATTGTGCATGCTTTGATTGTAATTTATATGATCAATCATCGCACCTTGTTGATCTTGCAACACGACACTTCCATGATCATCTGGAAACGCAGGCAAATCGCAGGATACAAAGGTATGCCGAGCGGCACGCGGATAAAATTCTGTGATGGCATTGCTGTCTTTCGTCAGCACGACATAAGAACCTGGCGCCAACACCAATGAATCAAGCATCACATTTTCCTTATCCTGATTTTGCAATTGTAATTGATTCAATGCTACATAGGCCGAACTGCAATTGTAGAGTTCCACAAAATCTTGCCCGTAAGGGAAAGGATTAAACAATAGTTCATTGATCACTACATCTCCTTTAGCGACCGGTTTAGGTTTCATGAGAGAAAGAGGCACAGGCGCTGAATTGCCCGAACGATCGCGGATTCCAAGTAACCAGCCATGAAGTAATGTACCTTCTTTCAGAAAGTTTGTTGTGTCCTTCACCCATAAGGCAGATGAGTTTGCCCAGAAAAAAATTAAAGGCAATGGATCGTGATTCGTTTGAGTAAATAATGGAACAGACAATGGGTCGATCACTTCATCAAATTGCAACAGCCACGCACTGCTATCGGATTGGTAGGCTTGACTGATCAATTGCGGTGGTTGTGCATCTTCTACTTCCCCATCGATCGATACTTCATCAAAGAAAAAACCATTACGACGTGTGGAAGAATGAATGCATAAAAAACCAAAGGCCTGAGGTGTAAAAACTGCAGTATGTGTACCCGAACCTTCCAGTTGAAATTGTGTACCTCCCAATGTATCCGCGTACACTTCCCAATTTCCTTTATCGTCTCGCTCCACTTTTATTCGGGCCGTGACTGAAGCACCTCCAGCATGTCCTTCAATGCCTTTGGCCACGAGGGTTTGAGAAGATCCTTTTTGATAGTAAAGATCTATTCCGTCTTTGTTTCCAGACAGTCCGCCGACCTTGACATAATACGCTTCAAGTTGAGGATCGAGCAAATCAGTGGAAGACGAGGCCAGAAAAATTTTGGTGTAATTGGTAGTTGAGCTGGTAAAATTCATCTGCACCCAAAAACTCCAGGTAGCTTGTACTAAAGCATTGGAGTACGTTTGCAAAAAAATCTTACTGGATGCTTTGGGACCATTGGATTGAAGCTGCGCAGCAGCATTGATCTCAAAATAAGAAGTGGTTCCATCCCATTCGTGCGGACTCGAGAAACTTCCTGAAAAATCTTCGTTGAACTGAGCAAAGGCTGCAAATGGCAGGGCCAGCAGCAAAAGCGATAAATACCTAGTAATCATAAATGTAAAGTTTAAAAAAAGAACAATAGACAAAGGCCCGGTAAAAAAACACCTGTCAAAAAAGGACAGCGAGGCATGCATGACAACGAAAGCGACGTTTATCCTACATTCATAGGGCCAAAGATAAAATAATTTAGTTACTTTGTATCCTTTAAATTAACAAACACAGTAACAAATTAAGTTCACACTATGAAAGTAGCAGTCGTTGGGGCAACTGGCCTTGTCGGTACCCAAATCTTAAAAGTTCTTGAAGAAAGAAACTTCCCCGTTACGGAATTGATTCCTGTAGCCTCTCCAAAATCTATCGGTACAGAAATTAAATATAAAGGTAAAGGTTTTAAGGTAGTCTCTGTAGAAGACGCCATCAGCATGAAGCCAGCCATCGCTATCTTCTCTGCAGGTGGCAGTGCTTCATTGGAACTTGCACCGAAATTTGCTGAAGTAGGTACTGTCGTAATCGACAACTCTTCTGCATGGCGCATGGATCCTACGAAAAAACTGATCGTACCGGAAGTGAATGCAGATGCCATTACTAAAGAAGATAAGATCATCGCGAACCCAAACTGCTCGACTATACAAATGGTAGTCGTGATGAATCCTTTGCATAAAAAATATAAAATCAAACGTGTAGTGGTCTCTACTTACCAGTCAGTAACTGGTACAGGTAAGAAAGCCGTCGATCAATTGATGGACGAAAGAAAAGGCATCATGGACGGACCAAAAGCATACGCTTATCAAATTGACTTGAACGTGATTCCTCACATCGATGTATTCCTTGAAAACGGATATACCAAAGAGGAAATGAAAATGATCAAGGAAACCAATAAGATCATGCGTGACGATTCGATCAAAGTAACAGCTACTACTGTGCGTATTCCTGTCGTAGGTGGCCACTCAGAATCTGTGAACATTGAATTCGAAAATGAATTTGACGTAGAAGAAGTAAAAGCATTATTGGCAGCGGAAGAAGGCGTGATCCTGGTAGACGATGTAGCAAACCTGAAATACCCAATGCCTTTGCACTCTCACAACAGAGACGAAGTATTTGTAGGTCGTATCAGAAGAGACGAAAGTCAACCGAAGACACTTAACCTATGGGTAGTAGCAGATAACTTGCGCAAAGGTGCTGCGACAAATGCTGTACAAATTGCAGAATACTTAGTATCGAAGAAATTAGTTTAAATTTTCTTTACCTCTTTTTGAAAACCGAACTCTATGGGTTCGGTTTTTTTATGACTGTATTTTTTATTCATACTGTCGCCCTAGACCGCATGGAGTATGGAGCGCGAGTACAGAGGAATCATACCTCTGTACTCGCGCTCCATACTCTAAAGTCCCCTTCAAGGGATTAAAAGGCATGATGAAGTGTAAAACAACGCTATCATTCTTCTACGCCTTTCTTACGAAGCAATGATCTTTTTGTCTTCTTTTCTTTGCTTATTCTGATCGTGCAGAAAAAGTATAAACAAAATCGCCATTTGCAGGTTTGGTCAGTGAAAGTCCACGTACATTGGAATGTATAAATAATTGTCACCTCTATCACTTCGTCCAACAATAGACGTGGCGACGTTGTTTAGCACTTCAATAACAGCATTTTGAGAAGGTGAAGACTTTTCATAACTTTAGAGAAAACTATATTTATGGTCAAATCAATGACGGGCTACGGTTCTGCTGTAGCTGAAAATGAAAATCTTTATGTGCAGGTGGAAATCAAGAGCCTTAACTCCAAGTACCTTGATCTCTCCATACGAGTGCCGAAAGAATACAATGAAAAAGAACTGGAGATCAGAAACCTTTTTACTCAGATCATCGAGCGCGGAAAAGTTTCTTTATCCATTGAAGTCAAACAAAAAAATGACAATACACCACGAGTAAACATCAACCTCGAATTGTTGAAAGCCTATTACGACAAAATCAAAAGCGCAGCCGAATTTGTAGGAGCTCCTGCTGACGATATTTTCCGTACCGTGCTCAACATGCCAAAGGTCATTGAATCTGATATTGAAAACGCCGACCGCAGTGATGAATGGGCTTTCGTTTCCAAAGCGATGAAAGATGCTATTGCACAATGCGACCAGTTTCGCCAGGAAGAAGGTGATGTGTTGAAAGAAAAATTTACTTCTTATATTTTATTCATCAGAGAAAAACTGAAAGAAGTAGAGGCACACGATCCGATTCGGATTCAACAAGTGAGAGATCGAATTAAAAATCATTTGGAAGAATACGTAGGCAAAGAACGTGTCGATCAATCCCGCTTCGAACAAGAATTGATTTACTACATCGAGAAACTTGACATCAGCGAAGAGAAAGTGCGTTTGAAAAAACATCTTGATTATTTCCTGGAAGCCATGAAAGACAAAGAGGCCAGTGGAAAGAAATTGGGATTCCTCGCACAGGAACTCGGACGTGAAATCAATACCATCGGTTCTAAATGCAACGATGCAGACATACAACGCTCTGTCATCAGCATGAAAGAAGAATTGGAAAAAATAAAAGAACAACTCCTGAATATACTCTAACACAACTATCACCCACTTTTACATGCCGCTTATGAGACGACTCCACATTTCATCACTCTTACTTGTTTTTGCGCTAGTCGTATCCTGCTCGCAGCAAAGACCCAATGGAAAAGACATCAGCATTACCTGGGGACTCGTTGGTAATTACTACGATGGCGATCTTTTCCTAAGTCAATTACAATTGAAAAACAACGGTACCTCTTCGTTGGAAAACAAAAACTGGAGTTTATATTTTAACTTTTGTAGAAAATACAATCAGGATAAACTACCTAAAGAAATCACCATCGAACATGTCAACGGAGATTTGTTTGTGTTGAAACCAACCAAAGATTTCAAAGCATTGGCACCAGGCGACTCTGTGAAGTTTGATTTATACGGTGGCTACTGGACGCTCAACGAAAGTGATGCACCGGCAGGATTCTTCTTTGTATTCGACAACGGTAAAGGAGAAACAACGATTGAAGAAACAGGAGCGTTGACTGTATTGCCTTTCGTAACAGAAAAACAACTGAACCGTGCCGCAACAGACAAAGTAGTATGCGAAAATGAAACGGTACGTTTCGACAGAGACTCTTCTCTTTCTGTTCTTCCCCTTGCAGCTGTATGTCCGATCACACCAACACCATTGTCTTATAGCATTGGCAAAGATTCTTTACTCATTGATCCTTCTTTCGTCATTGCAGCTGATAAAGACTTCGCAGCCAGCGCCGCCTTCTTGCAAATGCAGTGGGAGAAATTGCTGACCGCAAAACCCGTAACGAAAGAACTGGATAAAAAAGAAAGCGACAAACAAGTTCAATTGATTAAAGATGCAAATTTGAAAGGTGACGCCTACGAATTGTTGGTAAGCAAAACAAAAGGTATTGCTATCAAAGCAGGCACAAACACAGGTGCCTTCTATGGTGTCCAATCGCTGCTCGCTTTAAATCCTGCGAATGCATCCAAGTCATGGAAGATTGTTGAGATCACCGTAAAAGATAAACCGCGTTTTGCTTTCAGAGGTTTATCGGTAGATGTGGGTCGCAATTTCCAACCGAAAGAAACCATTTTGAAAATCATCGATGCCATGGCTTTTTACAAACTGAACAAGTTTCAGTTTCACCTGACAGACGATGAAGGATGGAGAATCGAAATCAAAGAATTGCCGGAGTTGACACAAGTTGGAAGTCGTAGAGGATTTTCTGCCGATGAAAAAAACATGTTGCTTCCTTCTTTTGGATCAGGAGCTTTTCCTGATAAAAATTCAGGATCAGGCTACTATACACAAGCAGATTTTATAGAAATTTTAAAATTCGCCACAGAACGCAATGTAGAAGTGATTCCTGAAATTGATTTTCCAGGACATTCCAGAGCTGCGATCAAATCTATGCTGGCGCGCTATGCCCGTTTGAAAGGCGAAGGCAAGACAGCAGAAGCAGAGCAGTATTTATTGAATGATCTTCAGGATTCCTCTAAATACGAATCCGTACAAATGTGGACAGACAATGTCATTTGTCCTTGTCAGGAATCCAGTTATAATTTCATCAAAACAGTGTTCAACAGTATCCAGGCATTGTACAAAGAAGCTGGTGCTCCATTAACCACGATACATACAGGTGGTGACGAAGTACCACACGGTGTGTGGGAAAAATCTCCGAAGTGTGCAGAGTTGATCGCGAAGCAACCAGAGTTGGCACAATTGGGAGGCATCTCTAATTATTTCTTAACACGCATCAGTGACATCATCAATGAAAAAGGATTGATTACGGCAGGCTGGGAAGAAATTGCTCTGGCCAAAGTAAAAGAAGGAGACGTCGTACATCACATTCCGAATCCCGCATTCATCAACAAAAATTTCAGACCAAACGTGTGGAACAACGTGTGGGGCTGGGGCCAGGAAGACTTCGCTTATCAACTGGCCAATGCCGGATATAAAACTGTGTTGTCAAATGTCACCAATTTATATTTTGATCTCGCCTATAGCAAAGATCCTAAAGAACCTGGTTATTATTGGGGAGGTTTCACCAGTACGAAAAAAGCATATGAATTTATTCCATTGAACATCTACCAAAACGCCAGCGTAGATTTACTCGGCAATCCATTGGATATGAAAAATCTTGCTACCAAAGTACGTCTTACACCACAAGGCAAAGAAAATATTTTAGGTATACAAGGACAACTCTGGACAGAAAACACCAAGAGCGGTGCGATGGCTGAATACCTGCTCTTCCCGCGTGTACTGGCACTTTCAGAACGCGCATGGGCGCAGGATCCGACCTGGGCGCAAACAAGCGATGCTGCATTGCGCAATCAATTGCTGAACACTTCATGGAATGAATTTGCCAACCGTTTGGGACAACGTGAACTTCCCCGTCTGGATGCATTGGATAAAGGTATTGGTTATCGCTTGCCTCCTCCCGGACTTGTCATCAGTAATGAATCCGCTTATCTAAATGCAGAATTTCCAGGACTGGCCATTCACTATACGACAGATGGAAGTGACCCAACCGAACAATCTCCAGTGTATTCCACGCCATTCCCTTTGAAAAAAGGAACCGTGGTAAAAGCCGTCACTACGAATACCTTAGGCAGAGCAAGCAGGATCAGCACAGCCATTGCACAATAATTATTTTTAAAATATTCTTTACAAAACATCCCGTCTGATCAGCGGGATGTTTTTTTATAAAATTAAAAACCAAACACCATGAAACATTTAAGACCCTTTACATTTATAGTTGCCAGTCTCGCACTGATTGTTTGCATGAGTTTTACAACAGCCGAAAAATGGGTCACTGTACACGTAAAAAAATACGGCTACAAAGTAGCGTTCCCAAAGAAGCCAACAGAACAAACCCAAAAAATAAATTCTGCCGTTGGAGACTTACAATTGAACATGTACCTATACGATGCGTCAGAAGCAATAGCTGACGACAATCTACTTTATCTGACCAATTGTACGGTCTACCCGGAAGCATTAAGGAGCACCATAACTGCTGAGAACCTCGATGTATTCTACAGGCAAGCCATTGATGGTGCGGTAAAAAATGTAGAGGGCAAATTACTCTCCGAGAAAAGAGTTGACCTCGATGGTCACGAAGGAAGAGAAGCAACAGTAGATTATCAAAATGGTTTAGCGGTAATCACATTGCGCTTGTTTTTAATCAACGGAAACATGTACATGATTCAAACCATTGCCGAAACAAGTAAGGCTCCGAATGCTTCTTCTCAAAAGTTTTTTGATTCGTTTCAATTGTTGAAGTAGAGAGGAATTTTAAAAAGATTCTTTTTCTGTTTTTTAAATATTTACTGCATAAAATATGCTGCATGTTATATTAAGCCCTTTCTTGTTAAATTATATTTGTGCGTGACCCCGCTAGCCAGCGGGGTCGGGCTTTCCACTGCAATCCCTCACGCAACTCATATAGAAATATTTGCCATATCGTAAAGCATGGTGCGGCTGGCGTCCACGAAAAGAGCGAATTGTAGCGGACATCATTTGGAATTAACTTCGTACAGTTTACCAATACTCTAATGTCTGCTACAATTAGTTTTCGTGGCTCCCTTTTCTTTTGTTTATTTTCTTTTGGGTGAGCAAAAGAAAATAAAAAGGTTAGCATGAAACGTACATTCATCGTCTATAGAAATAGAAAACAAAAAGGCCGCTGAATATTCAGCGGCCTTTTGTTTTCTAAACTAATTGATCTGTGATCTATTCCTGACTATCTGCGAGCGGCGGCAGAACCGAAGTTCGCACGCAATGTGATACCGTATGTTCTGGGATCTCCAAGCACTGCCACATAGTTACCATTGTTACCAGTACCTGGTAATAACTGCTCAAAGTAATGGAAGTCTGTGATGTTACGTGCCCAGATGAAAGCAGAGAACGTGTTGTCTGCAGATCTGAAACCTAATCTACCATTCACCAAAGCATACTCCTGAATGTTCAAGTATTTAGATGGCGTAGGACTTGAAGAGAATTTAGAACGGTAGTAAGTATCTGCTCCCAGGAAGAAACTTCCGTCGAAACCTAATAGTGAAGTTTTAGGAGTGGATATTTCCGCACCCAAAGATCCTGCCCATTTAGAAATACCTGGAAGATCTCCTCCTGAAATATCTTTAAAGGCTACTGCTGCACCTGTCTCCTCCAATGGCAAAGGAGCATTGGTAAACTTTGTGTATTTACCATCTGTATACACTACTGCACCATATATAGAAAGGTATTTGAACTTCACGTTTGCATCTAATTCAGCACCAAATACACGAACGTGTTCTGCATTTGCCAGATAACCTCTGTTTAAGCTAGGATCTGGGGCTTGAACTTGTGTCTGGTAATTGTCAATCTCTGTATCAAAAGTAGTAAGATTGATGGTAGAGTTTTGAGTAGGTTTTGTTTTGATACCCGCTTCAAAATGAGTGGTGTATTCCGGCTTCACAGTGGCCAAGTCAAGCAAAGGTGCTCCGCTTGCATCAGCAGGAATACCCGCTATGTTCACTCCTACCGGCTTGTAAGCGGTAGAACCACTTGCATAGGTATTGAAGTTTTTATTCACTTTATAATTCAAAGTCAATTGACCCGATAGGTTGCTGTTATCAAGTGATGCTGTATAGGCCTGATTAGCGTATACCTTATTTTTTATAGCAAGCAATGCCGCATTATTAGTTTGCAATCCTCCGTAAGTGACACGACTGTAATCAACATCTTTATGGTCGACATTGAAACGAAGACCTGGTAATACGTGGAATTTTTCTGTGACCGCTATGTCAACGTTAGCGAATGCTGCACCGCTAAAGTTTTTCAAAGTAGAAGTGGTTTTAATTCCGTATCCATCCAGCAAACCTGGAGTTGACCAGTTGGCGGTAGACGTGGCATCGAATTTATCCTGATAAAATCTCCAGGCTGAACTTCCCGCTTCTTCTGTTTGTACCGGATTCGTTTTTATTTCCTGGTAAAACGCAAACAAACCAACTACGCCACTGATCCGCTTTGAAATATCACCGGCATAACGGATTTCCTGTGAATACTGTTGTTGCTTAGAGTTACCCTGAGACTTCGTGACAATCGGTAGTCCTGTAAAATCACGGTCATTGGAAGGATCCCAGTTCCAGTATCTCCAGGCCGTTGTGGATGTTAAAGTACCCGGGCCAATTTTAGCATCCACCGTTACCGAAGCACCACCCAAATCGTTATTGGATTTCCACGGTGTATCGTGGTCGATCTTACGATCAAACGGATCACGACTTACCGGTTGGTAATTCAAAGCTTTCATGATGGTATCAAACTGGCGTTGATTGGAACGTTGTGTTTGTACGACACCTGCCAATACTTGTGCATAACCATCCGGACGTTGACGAGTGAAATCTCCTGATAAAGTAATGTTTACTTTTTCTGATGCTTTGTATAAAAATTGAACTCTACCACCCAGGTTATTCAATGTATTCGTATAGTGATCTGTTCTTGTATTGTAGATGTTACCATCACGTTGTGTACCCGAGAACGACAATCTTGCCGCTAATTTATTGGCAATGATCGGTCCTGTAATGGAAGCCTTCGCCTGCACATAGTTGTAATTACCATAACTTGCTTCGAAAGTAGCACCTGGCTTGAAGCTTGGCTTACGCGTAGTGATGTTGAATGCACCAGCAGTAGTGTTTTTACCAAACAAGGTTCCTTGCGGACCACGTAATACTTCTATTTGCTCAATGTCTACAAAATCCAATGTCGCAGCAGCAGGACGTGCATAATATACTCCGTCTACATAGAACCCAACACCCGGATCAATACCATCGTTTGTTAATCCAAAAGGAGAACCCAATCCACGGATGTTCAAGGCCGTGTTACGCGGGTTGGAAGAATATAGCTGTACAGAAGGAACCAATTCTTTCACACGGTTCACGTTAAATGCTCCAGTCTGTTCCACCAAACCACCACCGATTACTGAAATCGGAATAGGTACATCCTGCGTTTTTTCACTGCGGCGTCTGGCCGTTACTACGACTTCATTGCTTTTGTTATCAATAGCAAGAGCTACTGCAAAAGGACCGCTGTTGGAATCACTCAATACAAAATCCTGCGGTGCGTAACCGACAGAACGAATACGAAGCGTGAAAGGGAAAGGACGATACGTCGTTATTTTAAAATTTCCATTTTCATCCGTCACTGTTCCTGTATTACTTCCAACGATTTCTATAATAACACCAGGTAGTGCTGTTTTCGTTTCATTATCAGTAACGGTACCGGTAATGTCTCTTTCGGTTTGCGCATAAGCCACAGTCTGCGCCAATGCCAGCAGCGTGATGACTAAAAAGGTATACAGTTTCTTCATGTTTGTGTTTGTTTGTTTTTAAAATTCAGTCTTGCAATTCGGATATCGTCTTTTATTGGCTGAACAAATGGAATCCTTACACCTGTCCAGTGCTTGCGTTCAATACGGCATGCGTTTCCTTTAAAAGAAACAACAGGTGGAACAGGTGGAGTTTTGTTGTGTGTGGAGGGCTTCAAATCCAATTAACTCTATAGGAGTAATAGAAATTGAAGCGTCTTTAAAAAGGCATTTAAAATATTGAATAACGAACGACATGGTGGAAGATGTTTTTGTTACCCGTTTAAAAAAGAAAAGCTTTTATTAAACGACGGTTGATGATCGAGGCACAAAGTTATATATATTCTATCAAATAAGTAGTATTTTAATCTAATTTTTTTTGCTTTTTCTTAAAATAGCCCACAAACTATTGACTGTCAGAATCCTTAATGAAAGAATAAATGGTTGCTTTGCTCATCAATTTACGTGCACCTTCACGGATCTTTATGAATTCACGTTGCATGGCACAGCTTTTTTCATCTGTACAATCTTCACATTTCTCATAAAAATTGATCGACACACAAGGCAACAAAGCTATGGCACCGTCGAATAATCGGTACACATCTGCTACCGATACTTCTTTGGGATTTTTAATTAAAAAATATCCGCCGCCGCTACCCTGCTTGCTTCCTACGATGCGCGCATGCTTCAGCTCGAGCAGGATCTGCTCTAAAAATTTTTTAGGAATGTTTTCCAGTTTCGCAATATCTGCTGTTTGAAGATGTCCCTTGTTATAGTTCTTAGCTAAACGGGTCAAAGCCTTCAACGCGTATTTACACTTCTTAGACATCATAATTGTAAATATACTAAAAAGCTTAATATTCATACGCTCTTATTCAGGTATATAGGAAACACTACACCAGCTTCCTTAAAATTTTTCTTTTTGGGCACAAATCCCGAAATAATTTGACTTCCTTTCAATTACTTAATGTGCTGCATCATGACTTCCAAAATACCGAATGACAGACCGCTCCCCATTTGAAAAATTTGCGATCATAGTTTGAATTGGTGACATTTAAGCATGGAACAAGTCATACTGGTGGACGAATCGGATCAAGAAAAAGGTGTCGCAGAAAAAATAGAAGCACATCGTCAGGGGCTTTTACACAGAGCCTTTTCTGTATTTGTCTTCAATGATGCCGGTCAATTGCTCTTGCAGCAAAGAGCCGCTTCCAAATACCATTCTCCTTTGCTTTGGACCAATACCTGCTGCTCACATCCCAGACCCAGAGAATCAACACTGGATGCGGCCTACAGGAGATGTCAAGAAGAAATGGGAATCAAACCTTCGCTTCAACATGCTTTCTCTTTTATCTACAAAGTAGCCTTAGATCAGGGATTGACAGAGCATGAATACGATCACGTCTACATCGGTCAATACAACGATGCTCCTCTTTTGAATCCCGAAGAAGCATGCGATTACAAATGGGTGACGATACAAGAGGTACAAACCGACGTAAAATTGCATTCTTCTCGTTACACGGTTTGGTTCGCGATTTGTTTGGATCAAGTCATCGCACATTATCAAAAAAATGAACACTGATATCTCCCTCTTCTGGCATCGCAGAGACCTTCGTACAACAGACAACGCAGGACTTTACCATGCCTTGCAATCTTCACTAGCTGTACTTCCACTTTTTATTTTTGACACCACCATCCTCGAACAGCTGGAAGACAAAGCCGATGCACGTGTTACCTTCATCTACCAACAAATCGAACAACTGAAAACTGCATACGAAAAACAGGGTGGTTCGCTTTTAATAGAAATCGGGAAACCGCTGGATGTATTTGAAAAGTTGTTGAAGAAATATTCCATTCGAACTGTTTATACCAACAACGATTATGAACCTGCGGCTTTGCAGCGTGACAAAGCCGTGCATGATTTGTTGCACACAAAAAACATTTCTTTCTACTCGTTCAAAGATCATGTCATTTTTGAAAAACACGAAGTCATAAAAAAAGACGGCAGTCCTTATACGATCTACACTCCTTATATGAAAGCCTGGAAAGCGAAGTATGCAGAAAAGGGAATAGCCGCTTTCCCTTCGGAAAAAAAACTTTCTCATCTTCTGAAACTAGATCCTCTTCCTTTGCCTTCCTTGGAAAAGATCGGATTCAAACCATCGGATCTTCCGCTCCCTTCTGCTGAAATAACGGTTGGCCTGATCAAACAATACGACAAGCAGCGCGATACTCCTTCCGTACAAGGTACTTCGCACTTGGGCATTCACTTTCGTTTCGGCACGATCAGTATTCGTCAAAAAGTAAAACATGCGGCGCAGTTGAACGAAACCTTTCTCAACGAATTGATCTGGAGAGAATTTTATCAAATGATCATCTTTCATTTTCCTCGTTCTGCTAAAGATTCTTTTAAAACAAAATACGATACCATTCCCTGGCGGAACGATGAAAAACTGTTTGACAAATGGTGCAAAGGTGAAACCGGCTATCCCATTGTCGATGCCGGCATGCGCGAACTCAATGCCACGGGCTTCATGCACAATCGCGTGCGCATGGTCGTGGCGAGTTTTCTCAGCAAACATTTACTGATCGACTGGCGCTGGGGAGAAACCTATTTTGCACAAAAACTGTTGGACTACGAACTGGCCTCCAACGTAGGCGGCTGGCAATGGGCAGCAGGCTGCGGGTGCGATGCGGCACCTTACTTCAGGGTTTTCAATCCACTGTTGCAAGCCGAGCGATTTGATCCACAACAATTGTACATAAAAAAATGGGTGCCGGAGTTTGATACTTCTCATTATGCAAAACCCATCGTTGAACATGTATTCGCACGCAACAGAGCGATTGCCACCTATAAAAAAGCATTGTCATGAATATACATGTTTTCGAAAGAACTCAACTCTTATCCTGGACATAGCCTGAGCTTGAAGGTTTTTCAATGACCCGAAAGTCTTCCTCCTCTTGAAATGAGTTTCCTGACAGAACTGTTTCATCCTCTTGTAAAACGACAGCTGAATCGTATCTTTGATTACCGCACGACGCAAGTCGCACGGATCTTTCCTCCTACTTTACAAAAAGCATGAACACTCCACAAAAAATCGTTTTCTTCGACGGTGTTTGCAACCTCTGCAATCACTGGGTAGATTTTTTGTTAAAGAGAGATAACCATCATGTATTGGTTTTTTCTTCACTGCAAGGTGCAACAGCTAAACAATTGCTGCCTGCCAATGATACAGTCACTTTAGGAAGCATCGTATATTATTCCAATGGAAAATTATTTTACAAATCGGCGGCGGTTATTCAATTGTTGAGAGACCTGGGTGGCTTTTGGAAATTGACTGTCCTACTAAAAATATTTCCTTCTTTTCTACGTGATTTTTTTTACAACTGGATCGCGAAAAATCGTTACCGTTGGTTTGGAGAAAAAGAAACCTGTCGCCTGCCTACGCCGGAAGAGCGTTCGCGTTTTTTGGATTAATTATTTACTCGATGTTGGCGTCCCGCCAACATCTGACCGTAGTCACACGTTTTCATACCATCACTTGTTGGCGGGACACCAACAATAAATTATTTCAAGCGCTCTGCTTTCGCTACGTACGTGGCTCCATCTCCGCCTTTAAAAAAAAGTAAATAGCGATTGCCTCTTTCGATCAGTTGGTGTTGTTTTTTTACCTGTTCGGACGTGATGATGGCATTGCGCGTCAATACGTGAAAAGCTTTTGTCGCACCGATTAATGCTTCCACATTACTCTTGCTGTAAACACGTACTTCCTCTACCTGAAATATTTTTCCTAAAAAATCTGCGTTCAATTCTTGCGACGTATACAAATGCGTGTGCGCATGAATTTTTTTCACACTAGCATCCAACGCGATTTTTTTAAAGGCTCCGGCTTTCAGCAATGCGCCATCGGGTTCGTACAAGTAGTGCAGCGGCACGCTATATAGCGGAATAGCCGTTTGTTCTTCTGAGGTATAAAAACTGTAACGTTTCTCTTCTTCTCCTTTCAACAGCACGGCATGAATAAGTGGTTCTGATTTGAAATTTTTTTCCAGCAACAACAAGACTTCTTTCACTTCGTTGCGATCGGAAACCACAAACACTTCTTTCACTTCTCCTAAAGCTTTACAAATTTCCGTCACGTCGGTCATCGGTGACAGCTTGATCAGGATGTGTTTGGCCAACTCAAACAATTGCGGTTTCAATCCGATGATATCTGGCTCCCATTCTTTGTAACTGGCTAATCGCTTGCCTTCTTTGCGGCGCGAGGGATCGATGTAAAATAAATCACATGCGGTGTGGTGTGCAGCAATGAACTCCGCCGCTGTACTGTTCACACAGGTCACTTGCGTGGCACCCAAGGCCTGAAAATTATGCGCCGCCAATTGCAGGAGTTCCGCTTGTGGTTCGACGTATATCAATTCTTTACAAGTCAAACTAAAAAAATAACTGTCAATACCCATGCCTCCCGATAAATCAATCACGATATTCGCAGGTACAAGAGATGCTTTGAATCTTGCAGTGACTTCCGACGAAGCCTGTTCCAATGAAACTGCCGGCGGGTATAAAATTTTAGCATTGTGATAAAACGTAGGAAATTTTTGCTTAGCGGTTTTGATGCCTTTCAACTGGCGTGCCAGTACACGCGTGTCCCAGCCTTTGTTTGCCAAGGCTTTGGACAGCAAGAAACTTTCCGGATCCTTGTCTTCGTTGTCACGAAGGAAGCGGAGTGTTTCTGTTTCAAATAACCAATCGATGGAAGGAGTAGACAAAATGTTTCTGTTTACTCAAAAGTAATAGGAGTATTTGTATTAAAAAAAATCTTTTCAGTTTTATACCGTTACTACAGTCCAGTTGTTGGCGAGACGCCAACAAGAAGTCAACTCAACTTTCTCTCTTACCAGGAACTGCCTGCTCCACCACCACCCGAACTACCTGCTCCCGAATCACTGCTGCTGGAGCTTGAAGACGAAGAACTGTCGCTGCTATCGGATGAACTCATCAACATAGGAATGCTGTATTCTTCTGAACTGACTTTTTCACAATACATGCATTTGTAAGTCTTCTCTCCTATGCCCGTGCTGGCATAACTCGGCGGCACTTTGGTAATATCAGATTGCAAGAAGGAAGCCTTTGTGCCGCAGAAGGTACACGGTTTGTATTTGGAGAATTTGGAATTATAACCCAAGGCATAATGCGTGTGACAATGGTTACACAACCACACGTCGTAATCCACCGATTTGATGGCCTCTTCAAAGATCTGACTCTTTTGCAAAAACTCATCGTCCTTTTTTTCATCCAGCAGCGTCATCGGCAAATGACAATTGTCGCAGTCGCGCGGGTGCAGGCGGATGGCTTTGAGTTTGTTGTTGTTTTTATAATCGGTAAATAAAAAAGGAATCGGAAAGAACACCGCGGCAATGCCCCAGTTGTCGAAGTATTGGGTGAACTTATTGTATTGATCGTAGTAATCGCCGGCTCTGTAGCTTGCGGCATAGAATTTCTTGCTGCGGTCTTTCTTCTCGATCAGGGCCATCAGTATCCACACATAAGCAGCTGCTCCAACAAGAAATAATAAATAAAATCCATGGTACAGATTGAGTACCGATCCAAACAGCGTGAGTGGCAACAAGACATAGAACAGCAACCACCTGCCTTTTGAGATGGTCAGGATCACGTTTCTTTTTCTGGCTTCGTTTAGTTTATTGTAGTCGTCGGTAAAGGTACCTTTCATTCGTTTCACAAAAAACAAAATCAGAAGCAACAACACATAAGGCACAGCAAAAAACGTGGCAACAATCCAGCGTGAATCTTCCGGTTCCGATACGTCCTCTTCTTCTACATCGGCTTTGAGCAGAGCACTTTCCTGCGGGGAACTCAGGAGTTGGATCGTTGCGCGCAAACCGTCGAGTATACCCTGGTCGTACTTTTTTTCTTTGAATTGCGGCACCATGTATTCCAGTTCAATGCGTTTGCATATCGCATCAGGCAGCACACCTTCCAAACCGTAGCCCGTTTCAAATTCCACCCGTTTTTGATCCATCACCAGCAGGATGAGTAAACCATTGTCCTTGTCTTTTTGTCCAATGCGAAACCTATCAAATAGCGCAGTAGCAAATGGCTTGGGAGAATCTTTACCGATGGATGGAAGCACCACAATGCCGATCTGATCGCTGGTGATTTGTTCCAATACCATCAACTCCTTGTTGATCGTTTGTATGGTAGCGTCTTTCAAAAAATGCCCGGGATCGACGATGTAACTTTTGTTGACGATGCCAAGCCGCGGAACCGTTTCCACCGTATATACAACGCTGGCCTGCGCTAAGCAGCTGAAAACGAAGAGAAGAATGGCAACGGTGTATTTCATGTGACTACAAAAATGTGTTTATTAGTACGGATAAACGATCTATATGTTGTCACCAAGGTCCATATCAACATTCTCTGTCATTCAAGAAGCCTGTTTAGCCTAAATGATATTACACTTAAACCTTAAAAGGTAAAAATTATGAATACATTTTTTACAAATTTTGACTGGAATTCATTTTGGATGAATATTCTTGTCGGCTTAATTTTTCTAATGATTAGTATTCCAATAGCTATAAAAGTAATTCCTTATTACATATTAAAATTAATCAAAGCACGAAACAAAAAATACATTGTTCGAAAGCTTTCCTATTTAATGATGGAAATTTGCGAATATCTAAATGAGTCTCCTTATGAAGACGAAGAACTTAATCAAGAAGAACTGGCCATTTCCACAAGCAAACAAGATTTAAAAACATACCGGTTTATAAATCTTGTAGACCTCAATGTTTTTAATCAAATGGTGCGTCTAAAAATACACCCTGTAATTCTTGACCACTATACCAAGTTAAATCCCGACGAGTCCTTCCAACAACTTATAGCAGAACGAGACCGGCTAAGGTCATTTCGAACACTATTAGAAAATATTATTGACATCCCTGCTCTATATCCCGGTGATGAAATCCTATCTGAAGTCAGCGAACTTTGTCTGGATATAAGATCTTTTGAAATTAGTTTTAAATATAATAATTCAATGGAGGATTTATTGTTGTCAGATCTGGCAAAGCGAAATCATCATTTGGAAATCGGTGAACTTGCAGATATATACAAAAAGATTATTCATGTTTTGCATAAATTATTAGAACAGAACTATTTTGAAGTGGAGATCACCAAAAATATTTGATTTTATTCATTGCAAAAACTATATATAATAATGGCCCTAACAGACCTCTTCCGCACTAACCGCTCTAAAGCAGAAAACCAGGCGGAAAAAATAAAAGACTACCGCAACATTGTCATCTTACAAACGCTGATCATTTGTGCTGCGCTGTTGCTGCGCGAAATCTTTGCGATGTCCGGCATGCCGGTGCATCTCTCCAGTGTCGTGCGCGATTGTTTGTTCTTATTGTTCGGCGGTGTCTACGTGCTTATACTTTGGGACCTGTTGCGCAACTTCACGAAGAAGACGGTGCTTATCACCATTCTTTTTCTCATCATCATGGGCAGTTATGTGCTGGCTTTATTTACGGTGAATCCTTTGTATGAATTTTTTCATACCGAAACAGAAAAGCGTCCTTACTTGTTCATCATCCACATGGTACTCTTTTTGACCGAAGCCATCGTGATCTACCACGCCATCTTTGACATCTTCGCGGGTCGCCGGTTGTCGGAAGAAAAATTGTGGGGGTCGGCCTGTATCTTTTTGATGATCGGAATTTGCTTCGGCAGTTTGTATGACCTCATCAACATTCTCAATCCCGGTAGCATGGGCGTGCCTTTGCCTTTGGGTTTGGAAAGTTACACCGCCTGCATCGCGTTCAGCATGACCATCATCGGGGGACATGAAGCGTATCCGAATGCCATTCCACTTATTTTGAATCTCAGCGTAATCGAAGCGGTATGGGCAAATTTGTTTGTGGTATTGTTAGTGGGTCGTTTGCTGGGGCAGCCGGATAATGGGGAGAGTTAAGGGACAAGCGAGGCGGCACGGTTTCTTTTGCTACTTTTATACTTCTTGTTGGCGTCTCGCCAACAAGTGTTGGTATGAAAATGTGTTACTACAGTCCAGTTCTTGGCGAGACACCAACAACAAGTAAACGATATTCTTTATTCACCCCTTGATTACTCGTCCCTTTCTTATTTCCCTCGTTCCACCGCTTATCATTTTTTGGGGAATGTGCTACACAGCCCATACATCAACGCTATACCTTATTGGTGGTATTCAACACTTTTTGCTCTTCTCTAGTTTTCTGAAAATTACGGGCTTAATAATTTGTTGATGCAAACATAATCTCCATTTTTCGGACATGGCACGATTTTCCCTTCTATACTTTCTGTAAAAAAAGAGAAAATAAATATACTGTTTCCGCTAGATGAATACGTTAAGACTAAGTGAAGCAACTCTTGAAGAGCTTTCCTTTCACAATTCTCATCACTTAACAACACAGGGCAAATTGATCACCAACCTCAGAAACCTAGCCAGCACTGCGTATCACGCGATGCTCAAAACGCGCTTCGTTGCAGATGCCATGAAGCGTCCCTTCAAAAATGCCGAGTATTATTCGAATGCCATCAAGGAATCATTGACGTTATATGTGTGCCAACTCCAAAAACTGGGAGATGACAACGCGTCGGTGTCTACCATTGCGCAGCCTTATGTGGTACAAGAAAATAAAACGGATTGGAAACAACCGATTAGAGAACTCATTGCTTTGCATACAGAAATCAAACATCAGATCCTGAGTATTTTTGTTCAGTACAAAGAGTCTGATTTTCCGGAGACGTTTAAATTCTTGCGTCAACAATTATTTCTGCACGAAGAACAACTGTGGGATTTCAGAATGAAATTGGAAAATTAAAAAAACAAAACCAATACAATGTTTATATATAACCGAGGCGAGATGGGAAACTGTTTCGCCTCGGTTTTTATTTGTAGTGATCAGGAAAAAAGAATACAAAAAATATTTTACGGATTGAAAGTCCCTAACTCAATTTTTATACTTGCTACCTTGACCCTAAATCCCCTGAAGGGGACTTTGCAGTAAAGAGTATGGAGTGTAAGTACAGAGAAATGATTTCTCAATACTCGCGCTTTTTCAAAAAAATTGTCCCGAAGGAAAGTCGCATTTAGGCGATTTAGGGGCAAGACAGATGAAAGTTACAATGAAAACCTTACTGACAACTGTCCACTGATCACTATCCTAAAAAGGATACCCAATCGCAATGTTCAAAATCAAATTGTCACGACGCCATTCTCTTTTGCCTAAATAAATATCACCGAGTACATAACGCTGTCCTTCCGGCAGCCAGGGTTTGCGAACAGGTGTCGCAAGGTCGAGTCGGATGATGAAGAAACTTAAATCAGCACGCAAACCAAATCCCACACCGGCAGCGAGTTCATTGATCATGTTACTGAATTTAAATTGTGCATTTGGAATGGTATGATCTGTAGGATACAGCCAGGTATTTCCGATGTCGGTGAAGAACGCACCTTTCAGTACACTCACAATCGGAAAACGGTATTCAATGCTCCACTCGAGTTTGATGTCACCGCCTTGTTGAAAGAAATAATTATTTCTCAAACTGTCTGGCAAGTGGTAACTACCCGGACCTAGTGAGTTGACAGGAAATGCGCGCACACTGCTTGCTCCACCAGAAAAATAACTTTTCAAAAAAGGCAAAGCTTCTGAGTTTCCATAAGGCACACCTACTCCCACCACCATGTGCGCGGCGAGCTGTGTCTTGCGCGTGAGCTTGGTGGTGTTGCGCAAATCCAATCCGAATTTTACATATTGAGAATAGGCAATGCCCAATGCTGTTCTTGTTCCCTTATCGTTTCTTGGCTGTCCTGTGATGCTATTGAATAAGCTCAATGTATTTCCTGCTATGTCACCGGTGGCGTTAAGGTAAAACTGATTTTTCTTATCGGCAAATACTTGTTCATTGTAAGTGTATGAATAAGTCACACCGGCGATCAACTGATCCTGGTATTTGCGCTGCAAGCCGGGATCACTGTTTAAGAAGGTACTAAAATAATCACTCACATGTCGCACGCGAAAAAAATTGATATTCAACGGCATCAGTTCATGCGACTTGGCTTTCGTTTCTTTCCAGGTATAACCAAAACCGAAACGCAGCGAAGTCAAATCAAAATAATTGACACGACGTGTAAAATCATAATCTGCGGTGAAAATGGTTTGCGGTGTATAGTAACTCGACGCTCTCACAGGGAACGGCAAGAGAAAATGTGGAATAGCTAATTTTACCTGCGGGCCGATTTCATAGGTATACAAACCCTTGAACTCCCCGTTGAGCTGGGTCTCTGCGGAACCGTGTAAGTTGATCGTTAGATGTTCAGCGCCTTTGAACACGTTTCGATTGAGGAAACTCAGAACCACACCAGGCCCTGAAAAATTATTCGACTTGGTCGCCAGATCAAATTCTGCACTCAATGATTTCTTCTTCAGCGGTGACAAATAAAAAAATGCATTGAGTTTATTGGAATCTGCTTCGTCAATTTTTGCATCGACGTATTTAAACAAATCCATTCCCATCAAACGGTTGACAGACAGTTGCTGTTTTTCTCTGGAATAATATTCTTCGTTTTTCAAATACACATAACGAGAAACAGCCGATGCCCTGAGGTCATGGCCCACGCTGACCGTCACGCTGTCGATGTGCGTGGTGTCAGAAAGATCCATGTCGTTTTGACGAGAACTGATGCTGTCGATGAAGACATACACTTCCTTCATCTTAAATCTTTTGAATGCTTTCTCCGGAACGCCTGGTTTTAATTTCAATTTGAGTTGCACCGTGGCATCACTTCCAGTGGTATCTGCTTCGAAAGAAAAATAATCCGGATTGAAATAATAGTAGCCTGAATTTTTCAACAACTTATCGATGCGTGTTCTTTCTGCTTTCAATTTTTCAAGGTTGTATCTCTTTCCTACTTCGATCAAACTCTCTGCGGAATCGGCTGCGATGATTCCGTTCATTTCCTTTTCAGGTAAATGCATGTCATACGTTTTGATACGATACGAACGTGCAGTCTCTACCATATAAACCAGTTTCACTTTTTTCTTTTTCTCGTCGAAGACAGCTTTATGCATCACCTTTGGATCGAAAAATCCTTTGTTGTATAAATCGGAGGCCAGCACTTCATCCATCAAATCGGCATTGACCCTTGAGTACAAGACCGGTTCCTCACCCAGCTTTCGGCGGAGCTTGTAACGCATACCCTTTTCTTTTTTAGGTGTGCCTATGAAATTGTAAATGTACAGTTTGAGTGGAACACCGAGAATATTTTTATTGGGCTTGGGTTTAAGATCCTTTTCCAATAGCGCGCTGAGTCTTTTGAGGTAACGCTTGTCTTCATTGGATTGGAAGTGAACATCTGCTCCGGTATACAACTTATCTCCTTCAGGCACATACTTTGTCGATTTGCAACTGAAAAATAGAACGGCCAGACAAGCCATGTAAAAATAAATCCACGCTGCTTTCATCAATTGGTTGTATCGTCTGGTTTAGGGCCGATGCCAGCCTGATTGTTTTTCTTTTTCTTGCGAAACAAATCGCGGGTATAGTTGTAATCTCTCGTGAAGATCACGCCCACTCCGGTTTGCGTGATGATGCCGTTGGTGACACCATCCAATTGATTCAAACGAAACCCTTTTAACTTATAACTGCCGGTTGGCGTGATCTTATATTCTACCACGACATCTCCGGTGATGTCTTGTGCGTTGCTGGTTTGTGTAGGATCGGTTGTGCTTTGTTGTCCTTCCAACATCACGTTGCCACCGACTTGTACGCTGAGTCGTTCATCAAACAATGTTTTCTTCACACCTACTTGCAACTCTGTGTTGCCTTGTTTTTCTGCAGTAGCTGGGTCCTGTTGGTTGTAAGAAACCAAGTCCACATTGATGTCTACACCTTTGATGTATTGTGCCGATAATTTATTCAATTGATCACTCATCAAACGACTCACACTGCTTCTTGCAAAGTCAGAAGCATCCGATCCTTCCGAACCATTGGTCGAGGCCATGAAACTGTTGAATACTAACAAAGAGAAAACCTGTTTGTTCAACTCCGCTTCGTCTGAATTAATGGAACTCAATTTCCCATACACCGCTCCTCCACCTGCGCCTTTCTGGCTTTCGGGCATGTCGAGTTGAAAACTAATTTGTGGTTGCAACAGATCGCCTTTCATCATCATGTAAATATAGAAAGGCAAAGGTTGCGCGTAGGCTGCGGATTCGGAGGGTGTAAGTCCTGAACCAATGCTCATCAACGCCGTGGGCTTGGCTCTGGTGTCGTAACGTGCGGTCACATCTACCGTGGCATCCATTGGATCTCCGTACCATTGAATTTTACTGCCGTTGATGATTTTAAATTCTTTGGTGACAAATCCTTCGAGTGTGGCTTTATAAGTACCGTCTGAAATTACATACCTTCCTGACAAACCCATTTCACCACTGGGATCCAGAGAAAAATTCAAATCTGCTTTTCCTTTCACTTGCAAGGAATCTCCGGCATAAGGATCGACGAGTAACGTAAAGGTGGTACTTTTATCTACCGAGACTTTTGCCTTCAACGAAACGCCTTTGATCATATTGGCGGAAGGAAGTCCTGATTGCCTTAACATGATCGGATCGAAGTAAGCTGAATCTTTTAAGAATACTACAATGCCGTCTCCTCGGTCCGTGCTGGCTTGTGATTCAGGAATGGCAAAGGAAAAGCGACTGCCTTTTTCTATTTTCAAATCAGCCGTGATGACCGGAAGTGCCGGTGTTCCTTTCACATTAATTTTACTGTCCAGAAATATTTTACCGTAATACAATTTATTATTGACTGCTGTGGTATTCAAGACCAGAAAATTAGTGGTCGTGATTTTTAAATCAAACGACGGTTCCGTAAACGATTTCAGGATGACTGTACCGTCAATCGTTGCCACATTATTTTGAGAATCTTTGATGTGGAAGGAATGAAAATAAACTCCGTCAGATTTTACCGTAAGTGTTTCATTTTCCATCACCACATATTCATTCAGGTAAGTAATACGCGTACCTACTTTTACAAAATGCAATTCACCGTTCATGACCGGTTCTTTCAACGAGCCGGATAATTTCACGTTTCCTTTTATCGTACCATTACTCCCCTCAATCTGTCCTTCGCTGAAAGACTCTACAGAAGCCAGCTGCAGAGAGTCTATGTTCACTACAAAATTTAACGCATTGGTTTCTTTGGCGGCATAGTAACCGCTGATGGTAGCCCTATTGTTCATTCCGCTCAACACCGCTTTCATGCTGTAATGATCTTCGGTCAAGTTATCCGCCTGCAGATCGAGGTTGCCAATGTGAGATTGCTTGTAAGCCAGATGCTGTAATTTCAAATCCGAAGTAAAAGCGGGTTTACTAAATATGTCTTTGATGCGAATGTCGCCGTCCAATATACCCTGGATCAATGAATCGTCTTGCTCCGCAATTTGTGCAAGGGTATGCAGGTTAAATTCTTTGAAGCGAACGCCTAAATGATTGCTGTCAGACTGAACACTGATGGATTGCGTTTCATAACTCAGATCCATTTTGTTGACATACAAATATTTTGTTCCGAACTCGATGTAGTTGGCGGCATTAACTACCCATTGATTGTTTTGCAACATCAGTCCGTTTTCGAATATTTTAAAACGATAATGTTCTTCACTGTGTTTGGAGAATTGCGAATACAATACAATTTTCTCCATTTTGTCCTTTGTCTTCACATTCAAATGAACTGAAGCTGTATCGTTCGCCACTTCTCCATTCAATGTGGTTTGCTGAATGATAAGGTCGCCACTTTTAAAGACGTTCCATCCTGTTGTATAACTTAATTTGTCGTGATCGGAATCGATGTTAAAATGAAAAGCTTCCGTGGTAAAATCATCGTATTCCAATTCAGGCAGATCCAATGTAAACCATAAATGCGTGGAGTCGCTGTTGAAGCCACCCGTTGCATGAATGCTTTCGTAGGAATTTAAATCTGGGAAAATCACTTCGCGCAATACTGGTGAGTCGTTGATTTGTAATTCAAAAGTAAAATTTTGAGACTCGGTTTTTTCTTTTTCATGTGCGGGCAAGAAATGAAAATAATGATTCACCTGTTCTTCCATCGTTGGAATGACAGACAGCAAATCGATGTTGCCGTGAAAACTTGCC
>JAQBNU010000037.1 GCA_028288365.1 Chitinophagaceae bacterium
CCTTAACGTATCAATCCAATACGGCTGCTGTGTATCATCCGTTGTTCCTGCACTATAAAGAGTCAGAAAAGAACGGACCGTTCAGGTCGTACAAAGGGGAAATGTATTATGGTGGTTATTCGGATCATTTTCCGGTATGTGTGCGGTATGAGTAATCATTGATAAGCAGGGGTAACACTACGTTTCAAAGTGCGTATTTTTTTTCACAGTAGATATTTTTATTCCCTTCTAGAGCTGCTGAATAAGGGTTTCATGGATTAGCACGATTAATGGAGAGGAATCTGAAAATAATCTCAATTATGAAAAAGATCATCTTAGCATTGACCCTTGTACTCGCTATAGTAGCGGGTACACATGCCCAAGTGGCAAAAAATGACAACGCGAAAACGAAATCCCCATCGGCTAAACGAAAAGTAAAAAAAGAAGATGTACCGAAGACGGTTACAGAATCTTTTCTGGTGGTCTATCCTGAAAACCCTGCTGCTGAATGGTACGCCTATCCTTACTACTGGGACTATGTCGACGAAGACCTGGATCTAGACTCTACAGGTTCCATTGAATATTTGTATCCTGAATATTATGAAGTAATTGTAGTGAAAGAAGGAAAAATGCACCACTCCATTTTTCATAAATCAGGAAGACATGTACAGACCAGAAAAAAAATCAAGAAAGAGGAGTTGCCAACAGAAATCGCTACTGCGTTTAACAGCGGGCCTTACAAAGATTGGAAAATAACATCGGACCATGAGATTGTTTACTCCAAAGAACCGGATATGACCTACTACAAGATCAAGGTGAAGAAAGATAAACAGAAAAAGGTTTTGTATTACGGAGATAAAAACGGCGACTTATTGCAGGTCATTACCGTTACCAAAAAATAAAATGATTACCTGCATGCAGTTAACTAAAGTGTTGTATTTGTAATCTGTTTTCGGATATGATGACCTGCATTCTTTGTGCGATCCTTTTTCTTTTCTTTTGCTCACCCAAAATAAAAGAAACAAAAGAAAAGGGAGCCAACAGACATTGTAGTGTTGGCTCACTGTACGTAGTTAATTCCAAACGATGTCTGTCACAATTCGCTCTTTTCGTGGACGCCCACCGCACAGGGTTTTCGAATTTCAACAGGTGAAACATACGGATAGTTAGTAAAAATAAATTGCGACAAGTGAACAAACAGAAAGAGTCCCGCCATATTAGCGGGACTCTTTCTGTTTATACGATTTATATTTTTTCTTTCATTAAATCTTCATTTCAGGAATGGTTCCTTCTACGATTAGCATGCCTTCTGTGGCTTGAATGATGTCTTCCACGCTTACACCTGGCGCTCTTTCCAGCAGTTTGAATCCTCCTTCCGGCAATACATCAAAGACGCCTAAGTCTGAAAAGATTTTCTTCACGCAATGCAAACCGGTGATGGGAAGGCTGCATGTTTTTAATAATTTGGATTGACCGTCTTTGCTGGTATGTTGCATGGCTACGATGATGTTTCTGGCAGAAGCCACAAGGTCCATGGCTCCGCCCATGCCTTTCACCATCTTACCAGGAATTTTCCAGTTGGCAATGTCTCCCTGTTCGGATACTTCCATGGCACCTAAAATGGTCAGGTCAATTTTCCCGCTTCTGATCATGGCAAAACTTTCTGCCGAGTTGAATAATGCAGCACCGTCAATCGTAGTGACCGTCTGCTTTCCAGCGTTGATCATATCCGGATCTACCTTGTCTTTGGTTGGGAAGGGACCCATTCCCAGTAATCCGTTTTCCGATTGCAACATGACTTGTATATCAGATGGAATATAATTCGCTACCAGAGTAGGTATACCTATTCCTAAGTTGACATAGTAGCCGTCTTTGACTTCCTGTGCAATGCGTTTCGCGATGCCGTATTTGTCCAGTGCCATACTTATAACGTCGTCAGGTTTTCAATTCTTTTTTCATACTGTTCTCCTTGGAATATTCTGCTGACAAATATTCCCGGTGTATGAATGTGATTGGGATCCAATGTGCCGGCGGGTACCAGTTCTTCTACTTCTGCGATGGTGATTTTTCCTGCTGTTGCCATCATGGGATTGAAATTTCTTGCAGTGCCTTTGAAGATGAGATTGCCGGCGGTATCACCTTTCCATGCCTTGACAATAGAGAAGTCGGCACGCAACCAATGTTCGAGTAAATGAGGTTTGCCGTCGAAGACACGTACTTCTTTTCCTTCCGCTACTTCCGTACCGTAACCGGCAGGCGTGTAGAAGGCAGGAATACCGGCGCCTCCGGCTCTGATGCGTTCGGCTAACGTCCCTTGTGGAAGCAATTCTACTTCAAGTTCTCCGGAGAGCAATTGCTTTTCGAATTCATGATTTTCTCCTACGTAAGAAGAAATCATTTTTTTGATTTGGCGAGTGGCGAGTAAGAGTCCTAATCCAAAACCATCTACACCCGCATTGTTGGAAATGCAGGTCAGGTTTTTAGTTCCTCTTTTTTGTAACGCAGCAATACAGTTTTCAGGAATGCCACAGAGACCGAAACCGCCAAACATAATGGTTGCCCCATCGTGTATGTCGTGAATGGCCTCCTCTACATTGGTTACGGTTTTATTGATCATGGCTGAAGGTGATGGGTGAGAATTTCTTTGGCGTGAAGTTCGTCCTGGTGCAACTGTTCTTTCAATGCTTCGAGACCGGAGAACTTCAATTCTGCTCTCATGTATTCAACGAAATACACACGTACTTGTTGTGTGTACAGGTCTTCGTTGAGATTGAATAGATGTACTTCTATGCTGTGTGAGGCACCTGGTATGGTAGGGTTGTTGCCGATGCTCATCATGGCCGGTCTGATGCCAAAACTGCCTTCGGCCCATACGGCATAGATGCCGTCGCTGGGAATTAATTTATCCGGATCGCTGATGTGCAGGTTGGCAGTAGGGTAACCCAGTGTTCGTCCGAGTTGTTTGCCTTTCACGACTTCACCGGCTATGCTGTAATAATGGCCAAGGTGTAAAGTGGCTTCCTTGCAGTGGTGTTCTTCTAATGCTTTACGAATTTTCGTTGAACTCACCGCAGTCTGTTCGATGTACTGTGCAGGAATTTCCTGTACCTCGAAATGAAATTCATTGGACACACGTTGCAGAAAAGCAAGATCACCGGTGCGGTCGTTGCCAAACTTGTGGTCGTAACCGATGATGATTTTGCGCAGGTGTAATTTCTTCACCAAAATTTCTTCTACAAAAGCTCTGGCGCTGAGTTCCGATAATTCTTTGGTGAAGGGAATGACTACTGTGTAGTCTATGCCTGCTTTCTCCAATAGCTCCAGCCGCTCGTCCAGAGTAGACAACAGTTTTGGTGAAGGACCGTTGGATAATATTTTTTTAGGATGAGGCCAGAAGGTGAAGACCACTGATTTTTGGTGTGTGCTGGTTTGTTTTTTCAACTCCTGTAAAATGAGTTGATGACCTTTGTGTACACCATCAAACGTGCCTATTGATACGACAGATTGTATATCAGAAGGGAAATCGTCGAGGTTGTACAGTATTTTCACAATTACGAGGAAGAAGTGAGTGTGTCTTTAAACTGGTCAGGTGTCAATGCATGGTCAACAGAGTAATCACCTATTTTAGTTCGGCGCAAGGATTTCAAATAAGCTCCTGTGCCCAGCGATTGTCCCAGGTCATGCGCCAGACTGCGGATGTAGGTGCCTTTGGAGCAGGTTACACGGAAGGTCACGACAGGCAGGTCAATGTGTGTGATGTCGAATGCTTTGATCTCTATGCGCCTGCTTTTCAATTCAGGTTCCAGTCCTTTGCGGGCAAGATCGTAAGCTCTTTTTCCATCCACTTTAATGGCAGAGAAGATAGGAGGAATCTGATCGATGAAGCCTACAAATCGTTGTGCATGTTGCGCGATCGTTTCAGCAGTGAGGTGTGTGATGTCTTGTTGAGGAGTAGGTTCAGATTCCAGATCGTAAGAAGCGGTGGTAGCACCGAGATGAATGGTACCGGTATATTCTTTTTCTGCGTTTTGAATGTCTTCTATTTTTTTAGTGGCTTTGCCTTGGCATACGATGAGTAAGCCTGTGGCTAAAGGATCCAGGGTACCGGCATGTCCGGTCTTTTTGATTTTAGTCAGGTTACGTATTTTTCTTACGACATCGAAGGAAGTCCAGGTGAGCGGTTTGTCAATGAGTAAGATGGCGCCTTGATCTTCGGAAGATTCCATTTTAGTTTACCTGCAGGTTAATACCTAAATAATACAAGGCCAATACTAAAAGTCCCAGGGCGATTCTGTAATAGCCGAACAGGGCAAATCCTTTTTTCGTCACGAAAGAGATGAAGGCTTTGATGGCAACAAGTGCCACGATGAAACCTACTACATTACCCATCAGCAATAAAGAGATGTTGTCCTGATTGATGAACTCGTGGTCTTTCAATAATTTATAAGCAGAGGCAGCAAACATGGTCGGTACAGCAAGGAAGAAAGAAAACTCCGCAGCATTTTTTCTATTGAGTCCTTGCGACAAACCACCGATGATGGTTGCTGCAGCCCTTGATACACCAGGGACCAGAGCGATGCATTGAAAGCAACCGATGATGAATGATTTTTTAAACGACAGGGTAGATACCTGATCGGACTCTTGTACCGCCTGTGAAGATACCTTTGTTTCAGGAGGGAAGATTTTATCCAGGAATAAAAAGAAAATACCACCTATGATCAACATAAGGGCAACGACTACTACATTTTCCAATAAGCTGTCAATGAAATTACCCAATAGAAATCCCAGTATAGCAGCGGGAATAAAGGCTACCAGAAGTAGGAAATAAAATTGTATGGATTTAAAAAAACGTTTGTAGTACAAAACAACAACAGACAGAATGGTTCCGAATTGTATGTTTACGGTAAATATTTTCGTGAACTCATCCGAACTGATTCCCATCAAAGAGGAAGCAATGATCATGTGTCCGGTAGAGGATACGGGTAGAAATTCTGTTAATCCCTCTACGATAGCAAGGATCAGCGCTTGTACGGTGGTCATTATTTCTTTGTCTTGTCTTTGTACAAGATTGACCAAAACGCCAATCCAAATCCAGCCAATACCGTCATCGGGCCTACCGTCAATCCAAGAGTACCGAAACCGTATTCTCCTTTTTCTAAACTCATTAAAATAAATCCAAAAGCAATGATGATCAAAGAAGCGATTAGGATCTGGTAATTTCTTTTTCCGAAAACAAGAGGTTGATTACTCATCGGTTTATAATTTAGTTAAGGTTAATATAATTCATCCAAAGACATCTTCATGTATCTGTTCACAGCGAGGAGTGAACTGAACAATCCCAACAATCCGCCAAATAAGATCAGCGATAAGATGACATGCAATAGGTAAGGGGTATGCAGTGCTTGAAAATCAGGAAAGAGATGAAGCATATAATAATAGATTCCCGCAATGAGTAACGCTGCAGTAGCACCACTGATCAGACCTTGAGAGAAGGCACGGGCAAGAAAGGGTTTCTGGATGAAAAACTTAGTGGCGCCGACAAGTTGCATGCTGCGGATGAGGAAGCGTTGAGAATACAAGGCCAGTTTGATTGTATTGTTGATGAGTAAAATCGTAATGATTAAAAGAATGATGGAGAAAGAAATAAACACAACAGTCAGTAAATGGATGTTCTTCGTGATTTGATCCGCAAGATCTTCCAGGTAATACACTTCTTTTACCTGCTCCCATTTAGAAACCTTCAACGAAATATCTGACAATGATTTTTTATTCAGGTATTCAGGTTTGATCTTGAGTATGAAAGAAGAGTGCAAAGGATTTTCATCCAATACTTTCATGAAATCTTCTCCGTATGTTTTAATGAAATCTTTTCGAGCGTCTTCTTCGCTCACATACTTGAGCATGGTGTTTTGATCTTTGTGAAGAACAAATGGCTGAGCATTTAATTGTGTTTCGATGTAAGCACGTTGGCTTTCAGAAATTTCTTTATTGAGGATGACATGTACTTCTATGCTTTCCTGTAAAAATCGGGAGAGCTGATTGGCATGTACCAGAATAAAACAAAAGACACCCAAAACAAAAAGGGCCAGTGTCATGCTGGTATAAACAATGACGAATGGAAAATTGCCAAGAATCTTTTTGCGGCGTATGTGTTTTGAAATGTCTCCCATAAACAATAATGGCCAAATTTAAGAATAAATTTGGCCATTATCTAAAGATTTGCGAAGAGGCTATTAAGGATTGATCACTTTTAGTTTTTCAAGTGTCTCTTTGTGAAGGACTTTTTTCAAAGGCGTCTTTTTCGCTTGTCCCCATACCAACTCGTAGTAAGAATTGTCATAACTCAGGAACAGTGTTTTTTGCCCTTTGTTGTTCAACTCCAGCAGTTCATAAGGCTTACTGTTGAAATCTCCGAACAGTGTCAGCTTAGGACCGGTAAACTGGTAGCTCTTATCTTTCATGTTGCTGTTGTCTACATTGACAGAAAGGTTAGACAGCTTATTGTTGGTCTCGGTATAAAGTGTATTGGTAGGCACCGTATTTCCATCGGCACCAGGAGTCGTCAGGTTACTGTTTTCTGTCTCGTCAAAACTAGCGCTGTTGTCAAACGCTTTGAGGTCAGCTTTTGCAGAAGCAGATGTCACCACTTTTTCTTTTTTCGCTACGTCTTGTTGTGGTGTCGCCTTCACTGTTTGATCTACGGCAACAGCCTGTTGGGTTTCCTGTTGTGCAGGAGCGATAGACTGTTCCGTTGTTGTCGGAGACGAAGAAAGCGTAGAGCTGTTGTCTGCTGTTTGTTCCTGACCTGTCAATAGGAATATAATTAGCCCTGCTGCTACCGATCCGGCAGCTGCCACTCCAAGCCATTTCAAGCGTATGGCTTGAGCGGTACTTGACATGGATACAGGAATTTTCTGTAAACGACTTTTCAGTTGTACCGATCTTGTTGATCCAAGAGCTGTTACAACGGACTGTTGCAATGCTAATTCACTTTTAAGATGACTGTCTCCTGCAATCAATTCCTCAAACTTTGCCTTATCTGCCGGGCTAAGTTGATCTAAAAGGTACTGGTCAATTTTTTCGTGTAATTCCATATTGATACAATCTAACTAATCAAGAAAATCACTTGGCGTGTATTGC
>JAQBNU010000042.1 GCA_028288365.1 Chitinophagaceae bacterium
CCTTAAATCGCGCAGAACCAAATACCGTTACGCAAGGTCCGACAAAATGCAACGCTCTGATGCCTCTTAGAAAATCTTTGAATACTTTGAACAAGAAAAAAAGTTCTTTTCTTCTTGACCTAGGCCCCTCTAGGAAATAGCGCTCTGCGCTTTGCGTATCTTTAATGACATTGGGGTTCTCGTTATCAACAGCTTCTTTCAATGTGTCGTGTAGATTAAAATGTAAAGACTCTAAATGTAGAAATTCTTTCTGTATGCTACAAAAAGAATGCTTTCTTTCTATATTAACGATGGTTTCATCTTTTTGGTTTTGCTCTACTACATTATGACTTCACTTCTTCTAAAAATTTCGTTCTTTATATTTACCGTCTGTCTCTTTGCTTGTAGCAGCGCGCCCAGCGAAAGACTCCAGGAAGAACCGGCAGACAGCACGACACATTTTAACGATTCTACTGCAGCAGTATAATTATGAGGTGAAAAAGAGAAATAGTCGGATCATAAAAGAAAAAAGACTCTCATTCACACCCTATCAAAGCAAAAAAGATTGTGTTTGTTTAGTAGATGATAAAAAAACAGAGCAGGCAAAACCATTACCTGCTCTTCTATATCAGTTACAGGATTGAATCACTGTGACTTTATCTTCTGTAGAGGCAAACCAAACACAAATGAAATTTTTATATACGCCTATTCCAATAGACTTCCAGGTGCGGTCTTTCCAAATGTCTTTATTAATAATCACATTGTGATGACCTGGATGCTTCTTCCAGCCTGCCAGCGCAGCATCCGGAGTAGCAACAAATTGAGTGTCGAGAGAGCCGTATGCAATTTCAAATCCATCCGTATTGAAACCAGCAATCTCTTTGGGTTTGCTCCACATGCAAGCAGCTTGGGAATGTTTGGGATCATAACAGCAGGAAGTCCAGTTTCCCTGAGCAGACCAACTATGGAAATTGCATTTGTCCCCATCGCTTGGTTTATTAACACTCAAATCATAGGCATGTGTCTGCGCTACTTTTGTCAATGACGCTGACCATTTGATAGCCGGAAGTTTTTTTAGCTTTCTGTAGTTCATGATGAGCATATACATCCTTTGTTCTTCTTTCGACAGACAGAGATCCGGATTTTCTTTTCTCATAGAAGTTTTAAATGAAACGCTGGTCAACACAAGAAACAACAGGGCCATTTGCAACACTAAACGATGATTTCTTTTACGCATGCGATGTATATATTTTATTTATTTTAATTAGCTTAACAAAACCTTTTCACTCTACTACGAAACTATAATTTATGTTTAATATTTCATTACGACTCCATTTCATTTTAGTTTTCATTCTTGTTATGTGTGTGCTTCAATCTAAAGTGTTTGCTCAAAGCACACCGCATATTGTGAATGGCATTTGGGCTGACTCCAACAGCACCGCCTTTACCAATGCTTATGCAATCTTCTCTGTCGATGAACATGGCAAACTGGCTATGACTCATTACCTTGAATACAATGGAATTCCCATGGTAGAAAAAGGCATTGGATTTTGCTCGCATGGCACCTTGAATTATGATGCGATTGTCACAAAAGGTATACCTGGCTGGTCATTGAAGGGTCAGCATGTCCTAACGTTATCGGAAGACGGCAATACTTTGCGGGGTTATTATAAAGATGAAAAAGGGAATACCGGTCCATTGGTATTCAAACGATTAAGACCATTAGGGAACCAAAAATAATTTCTTCAAGTTTACGAACAGAACTAAATGTTACTTTTATGAAAACAGCTACATTAATTATTCGTCTACTTGCAGGCACTTTCATTTTATTCTTTGGCTTAAATAAGTTTTTTCATTTTGTGGGTGCAGAGATGGCGAATCCCGATTCCGTAACATACTTCACGGGTCTTGTGCTGACCAAAACCGTTATTATTGTAGGTATATTGGAAGTCCTTGCGGGTTTATCTTTTCTTGCCAATGCTTTCGTACCCTTGTTTGCATTGATCTTACTTCCGATCTCTTTCAACGCTATACTGTTTCACGCAACGCTTGAACCGGCATCTATTGGTGGAGCATTGCTGCTGTTGATTCTAAATGTCTTTCTAATCGTTGCAAACAAAGATGCTTATAAGGATCTGTTGAAATTACGTTAGTGTTAATTCAGCTAATAAAAGAAGCCTGCGCTAATGTTAGCGCAGGCTTCTTTTATTTCATTGTTTTATGATTAACAAATGATGTACGAAGATGAAACCGATGGCTTAGATGAAGCTCGATACAACAATAAGCAAGGACAAAAAAATGCTGATGAGTGCACTGACAAGATTTACTTTTTTCTTCATGATAAATTTTTTTAACGAATGGAGTGAGACATTGTTTTCATTGGTACTACAAGCTTTATAGCATTGATCGAGGCAAATTATTTTTTTAACAATACCCAGATTAAATTTGATTATACGCAGTCTGCTCTTACTACAAAAAATTTAATTATTCTTACAGAAAAAGAAAAAATATACTCAAAAAGTGGTTTAAATAGCCCAAATAAGCGATTATATCGATAAAACAACTGACCTTCACTGAAAATAAAAGGCTATGTGTGTAAGATTTGTTTTTTTCTCTTGTATTAGTTTATGAAAAGCATAAAAGATGCTTGCAGCTATGGAACGTTTTATCTTGTTGAAAAGCCAACGAACGCTCGATGAATTCATCAGTTTTTATGAGTGCGTATGCGATAATCGAATTTCATTGGTATCGAAATTGTCCTTGTCTTTAAAAAAATCGTACCTTATCGGGTAAGTTTATCTTCACCCTGTAATACGGATGCTATTTTGAAATCCAAAGACCAAGACATATTAAAATCGATCAAGAATGGAGATGACCGCAAAGCGCTTGAGCAGATCTACAAATCCATGCTTCCAAAAATAAAGAAGCTTGTAAATGTAGGTGCAGAGCGTGAAGAGGACGCCAAGGATATTCTTCAGGAAGCTTTACTTGTTTTTTACAAGCAGGTAATGATGAATAAATTTGATGAGAAATATGAGATTGCCGGATTCATTTATACCGTGGCAAAAAACTTATGGCTCAATCAGATTAAGAAGAACCAGCGGTTTGTGCAGCTCAATGAAAGTGCAGTATCAAACATAAAGGACACCAATATCCTGGATCAAATCTCGTTGGAAGAACGGGAACTATTGGTTAAAAAATTATTCGATCAATTAGAAGATAAATGCAAACAGCTTCTTACCTATAGTTTATTCGAAGGATTAAACATGAAGGAAGTAGCCGAAAAAACAGGGCATACAAGCGCCAATGCAGCGACAGTAGCGATGCACAGGTGTAAAAAATTCCTGATGGAACAGGTAAAGAAGTATAAAACTACTTATGTCATTTAGCCATGAGACCAGAATTCGAAAAATATAACCTCATCGACAACTACCTTAATGGTAAGTTGCCTGCACAGGAAATCAGCGCGTTCGAAAAAGAGCTGTCGGAAGATGCTGCTTTGCGTGAAGATGTATTTGATCGTAAAGTGGTCAACGAAATCATCATTGAAAAAAGATTTTACGATATCGCTACAGGTTTGCGTACTGCTCCAACTGGTGTCTCTTTGCTATCAAAATCTCTGAAACGTTTTGTAGGTATTGGTGCCGCGGTGACAGTCATTTTATTTACTCCCTATTACTTTAGCAAACGAGCTGAACAAGCCGTAGAAAATACGCCAGCTCCTGAGCAACAAAACAAAGCTTCTGAAGCCCTTACAGCTCCTTCTGTTCAGGAAAACACCAACACCACAACACTAGTAGAAGAACAGCCTCAGGAAAATGAAAACATCGAGTCTGCAACAGAAGAAAATAGAACTGCAGAAACCGAGACAACACCAGTAGAAGAGAAAAAAGTAATCCCTTCTAAAAAAGTAGTTGCTCCTGTCAAAACAAAAAGAAAAGCGAAAAGTTATATTCTTGAAATTCCTATTGATGATCCTTCCGCAAAAGGACATGCTGCCAATTCTTATACCTTCAGTGTATCGAAAGGACAGTCCTGGAAAATTCCGCTAAAAAATCATCAAAAAGCGACCATCACCATTTTCAATAAGCAAGGAGATGAAGTGTATTCCGCAGAGCTCCAAAAAGATAAAAACACGACCTGGAAAGGTTTATCAAATGATGGAACCAAACAAAAAGTGGGTAAATATGCTTATTTGCTGGATTTTGGAAATGGAGACATTCAACACGGACACGTTACAATTAATCCGTAAATAATCCATAAATTAGAGCTGGACTCTCAGTCGTTTGGACTAACCGCTTTAATGACGAAAAGACTTTACCAGCTATTATTTTTCTTTGCTTTTTTTTCTTTTCAGCTATCTCATTCCTTTGCACAGAGTTTAGCTCTAGGCCTAGGAAGCGATGCGCGGGAAGTAAAAGCTATTGACACTTCCTTAACTACGACTCCAACCTTTCGCAACGCTACACTACGTGCAGAAGCCACGTCGGTCAGTGCTGTGATTATAGATGCCGCATGTTACGGTTCACACGATGGAAAAATTACCTATACTATTTCCGGAGGTACACCTCCTTACACCTACCATTGGAGTAGTGGTGAAAGTGATACCGTTTATGGCAGTTGCTGGAACATCATAAGCATTACCAACCCGGGGAGTACTGCGCTGACTGACTACCAAGTCCTGGTCACGCTTCCTTATTATACAGGAATGAATGCCGATTTTTCTGATGTCTTATTTTCCGATACCAACAGCACCGTTTCTTATTCTTACTGGAGAGAAAGCTTTCAAAGCGCTACCACTGCTGACTTCTGGATCAAGATGCCGACATTTCCTCCCGGTATTTCTTATGTCAGAGTTTCTTATTGCGACGCGAGCGCCAGTTCGCACAGCGATGGACCATCAACCTTCGAATACTTTGATGGTTTTGACGATGCTGATTTCTCTGATTGGAACCATGTCTGTGCAGATGTAGACTACCCTGATGAGTTATGTGATGCAACTATTTCCACTGTAAGTGGAAGTGACTATGATGTCAAGCTGCACAGCTATGCGCATTGCGTGGGAGCTCCAGTAGCGGGAGGAGGTGTGCAGAACACGCTTCAGAAAAATGTGCTCATGCCCCCTGGTCAGTATTGGCTGGATATCAGTTCACAGTTTTATATTTGCCTCAGAACCATCTGTCCTGATTCCGCCAGACTTTATTCCAGGCTTTATATTGATGGAGCTTTTTTCTCTGCGTACTTTCTCGAAAAAAACACGACCTGTAGTTGCGTCATCTCTCCCTGGACACAAATACGCGCCAACGGTCCGACCACTTACAGCGGGCTTTCCAAGCAATTTGACCTGCGTACAGAAGTGACAGATTGCGGCGAAGGAGAATTGCAATACGATAATTTTAGATTGCGCAAATGGTATGTTGATCCTGTCGTTACCATTGATGTTCCCAAGCAATTGTTTCTGGATAGTCTTTTAGCTGGTGATTATACGATTACTATAACCGACGGCGCAGGCACGACTACGGTACAAACTTTTACCGTACATCAGCCCAATCCTCCTGCTGTCAGTGATAACAGCATCTGCAACAAGACTCCTTCTGTATTGACAACATCAGGTGCTTATACTTCCTTTCACTGGTATGCCTTGCCTTCAGGAGGAACGGCACTTCAGACCGGATCTACCTTTACAACAGATAGTCTTACCAAAGACAGCACCTTCTACGTAACCGGTACTGGCAGCAACGGTTGTGAAACAACCCCACGCACTCCAACAAAGACTACGATTGTGCTGCCTTCCAAATCAAACGGATGCCTGACTATTTACTCTGGCATTTCTCCCAATGGTGATGGTCTAAATGACGATTGGGAAATCAAGGGAATAGAAGGCTACCCGGATAACCACGTCACCATCTTCGATCGCTGGGGTGTGACCGTATTTAAAAAAGACTCGTATGATAACCGTAAGGAGAATACCTGGAAAGGGACAGGTAATCAAGGCTTTCAGAAAGATCACGAGCTTCCGAATGGAACCTATTATTACGAAATTGAAATAAATGGTTTGACAACTCCTTTGTCAGGTTTTATTGTCATCAACAGAAAACATTAAAGTGTATTTATATAAAACATTTTGGATTCTATTTATTCTCTTGACTGTGTTGCTGTTTCATGAAGGGCATAGTCAGCAAAGTGCCCTGTACTCGCAATACATGTTCAACGGACTGCTGATCAATCCTGCTTATGCAGGAAGTCAGGAGTCCATGAGCGTTTCCGGCTTATTCAGAAAACAATGGACCACACTGGACGGCAGTCCTTCCACACAAAACCTTACGGCACACACACCACTTAATAATAAAAAAATTGCGCTGGGACTAATTCTTCAAAACGACAACATCGGCGTTGCTCAACAAACCAGTGTCGATGCGATATATGCTTATCGTATCTCTTTTTCAGAAACTCGTAAACTTTCCTTTGGTCTGCAAGCTGGCTATGCCAGACTTTCGGCACAATACAATACGCTTGCAGTAAAAGATCCCAACGATCCTTCCTTTTCCTCTTCAGCGGGCGCATTGAATTATTTGTATTTTGGTACAGGTATTTATTATTCTTCCAAACGATTTTATGCAGGACTTTCATCGCCGCATGCGAACCGTACCACGATAGGCAATAGTCTTTCCGCTGACGAAAGTCGACAAAGCAGAAATTATTTTTTCACTACAGGTTATGTGTTTACACTTTCTCCTGCCTTTAAACTAAAGCCGAGCACGCTTTTGAAAGCCACGGATGGTCTCACCACACAAGTGGATCTCAATTGTACCTTGCAATACGAAGATGTCTTTTGGGTAGGTGTTTCTTACCGTACATTCTCCGCTTTGAGTTTCATGGCGAAAGTACAATTAACCAATCAACTCAGTGCAGGTTATGCCTATGACAAGGCATTGGGAAATTTAAACGTAATTAGTGGAGCGGGACATGAATTTATGCTGACTTATAATTTTTCGTTTTTCAAGTCTAACACAATAACACCACGTGATTTCTGATATGAGGAGGAATGTATACTTATTGTTGTTATTGATAAGCTGTGGGATCAATTTACAGTTTGTGCAGGCGCAGCATAAAAATATTTTTTCTCTTACCCAAAGTACCTTCAAACAAGGTGAAAAATATTTCCGCCAGGGTGATTACATGACAGCGATTACCTTTTACGAAAAAGCGCTACAGAAAGACCGTCGCAAGCAAGGTGTCATCAAGCTGCGCATGGCGAATAGCTACTGTTTGCTGCATCATACCAAGGAAGCAGAGTTTTGGTACAAAGACATCATGAATACCAAATCAATCGTTGGTCAGCAGGATGTGTTGAATTATGCGCAGGTACTTCTTTCGAACAGAAAGTACGAAGCAAGCAAAGCCTGGTTCGAACATTACAATAAAGAATACGGTACCGACACACTTGTATTAAAAAAAATTGAAGGTATCCATCAACTTCCTGCTTACTACGAAGACTCGCTGACAAGGCCTGTGCACCGATTGTACATCAATACAGTGTATTCAGAATTTTGCCCGGTTTTTTACGACAAAGGAATTATTTTCACCTCTTCCAGGCAATCTGCAAGCATCGTGAAATTGAACAATACTAAAAACAACAATGCCTTTCTTGACTTATATTACAGCGAATTAAATGCTGACAAAAGTTTATCTGATCCCAAACCATGGCGCCATGCAGCCAGCAGCGCATACCACGAGGGACCAATTGCTTTTTATAACAATCAGACGAAAGCCATTTTTACCCAGAATTTTTCTCTTCGTAAAAAACAAGAGAAAACAGATACCCGTCACCTGGGCTTATTCAACATAGAAAAAACTGGAGAAAACAACTGGAGTGATGCCATTGCTCTTCCGTTTAATAATATCCATTACTCTGTTGCTCATGCCGCAGTCACTTCGACTGGTGAAACGATTTATTTTAGTTCAAACATGCCTGGAGGTTATGGAGGTACCGACCTTTATGTCGTGCATCGCCAGGAAGGAAGCTGGTCAATACCGGTCAACCTTGGTACTACCATCAATACTTCAGGCAACGAATTGTTTCCTTCTCTTTTTCAAGACAGTATACTTTATTTTTCTTCCACGGGACATGCAGGTTTAGGAGGGTTGGACATTTATTACACACGCGTTCATCGCGGTCGTTTTTCATCTCCTGAAATCATCGGCTATCCGATCAATAGCAGTCAGGATGATTTCGGAATCGTGTTTGACAAAGATCATAAATCGGGCTACCTC
>JAQBNU010000050.1 GCA_028288365.1 Chitinophagaceae bacterium
TCGCTGGCAGAAGTGATTGAAGATGTGCCAGGCTTAAGCATGAAAGGGATCTCCAAAGAATTTCCGTGGCCTGGTTCTCGTTGCGGATGGATGGAGTTTTATAACAAACGCAACGACAAAGATTTCGAACGCTTTTGTTCGGCATTGGATAATGCAAAAATGATTGAGGTATGTTCCACGACATTGCCTCAATTGGCGATTCCAAAGATCATGTCTCATCCGAAATACAAACAATACAGATTGGATTTGAACGAGAAGATCGGAAAACGCAGCAAGATCATTGCCGGTATTCTTTCTGCTGTTCCTGAATTGCAATTCAATGAAACATACGGTGCGTTTTACAATACCATTATTTTTAAAGAAGGCACGTTAAACAATAAGCAAACATTACCTATTGCTAATCCTGAAGTCAAGAAGATGGTAGAAGAGTGGGTGAGTAAAGATGGAGTAGATCTGGACAAACGTTTTGTCTACTATTTATTGGGATCGGCAGGCATCTGTGTGGTACCTATCTCTTCTTTCTGTTCTGACCTGAGGGGATTTCGTGTGACCTTGTTGGAAGAGAACGAAGCTTTGTTGTCTAAAACATTTAATACGATCGCAGAGGCGATTAAAAAATATTTAGCTTCAGCGTAATTGAAGTGATTAGTGGACTAATCCAACTGTCTTGCCCCTAAATCCCCTAAAGGGGACTTTGTTTGGTGTTGATAAAACTAAAGAGCCCATTGCATGATAGATGCAATGGGCTCTTTAGTTTATAATACTTTTATTTATCTCCAAGGTAAAGTCCCCTTTAGGGGATTTAGGGGCAAGACAGTTTCTTTTTTATTTTCTATTCAAAATAACCTTACTGATCACTGACAACTGTCCACTCTCTATTCGTGTCCTATGATTTCACGAATGTTGTTTCCTATATTTTGTGAAATCAGATCCAATTGCAAATCGTTCAAATCTGTTCCAAAAGGTTCTTCTATTTCTTCCGCAGTGACCACAATGCTCATCAGGATGTAGTAGAGCAACATCACCAAAGGCACACAGCCCCAACCGATATCACCAATCAAACTGAACGGAAGAATAACAACATAAATGTTGATGAAAAATTTCAGCAGGAAACCATAGGCCATAGGTATCGGCGTATTTTTAATGCGTTCGCATTTTCCCTGAATGTCTATTAATAAATTTATTTTTTCAATCAGAAGAAATTGCTGCAAGTCTGTGATTTCTTTCTTTTTCCAAAGGTCCTCGATGTGTACCATCATGAGGTTGGCAATGATATTGGGTTTATGCTCTGCTTTCTCTACAATCTTTTTTTCTTTCTCACTGAGGTTGCTGATGTAGGAGAGCGTGTGTTTATCTCTTAAATGATCTTTTAGTGTAAAGACATAAGAGGCGAGCAATTCGATCAGGTGTGTTTTTACTTGGTGACCGTAGGGTAAAAAGGCATTCAGACATAGGGCAAAATTTCTGGTGGTGTTGACCAATGATCCCACTTCTTTTCTCGCTTCCCACCATTTTTCATAAGCAGTAGAATTTCTAAAAACCAACAACAAGCCAAGAGCTGCTCCCATATAACCGGGCAGTGCAGCACTGATCTTCATATTGAAAAATTGTAGATCAGTGTTGCCCAAATGAATGAAAACGAGTGCGGACGTCAGTAGCGTAGCGACTGTAAGTCCAGGTAGCATCTTACGTATAAGAGCGCCTTTGAAAACCAGAATGAGCTGTAACCGTTCCTTGTTTCCCATGGAAAGAGCTACTTATATTTTTTCTTTGTGCATGATCAGCGCAATGCCTTCCACACACAATTTTTTTGTTTCAGCATCCAAAATTTCTGTGGCAATCGTAGCTGTATGTCTGTTGCGGTCCACAGAGCTGATGGTCACTTTGGCGATGTATTCTTTTCCTACAAAGACAGGACGTTTGAAACTAACATCTTGTTTCATGTACACGGTTCCTTCACCAGGGAAAGTCATACCGATCATTTTTGAGAATACGCTCAGTGCGAAAATGCCATGAACAATCGGTTTTTTAAACACCGTGTTGGCGGCATACGCTTCATCTAAGTGAATAGGATTGAAGTCGCCTGAAATCGTTGCAAATGTTTTTACATCTTCTGGCGAATACGAAAAGTTTTCGCTGTAAAAATCTCCTTCGTTGAGTAACATAGTATTATCCGAGTTGGTTTTTAAGTGTGCTGACTAATTTTTCTACCTGCACCTCGCTGTGCGCGGGAAAATTAGCGATGCGTATTTGTTTTTCTTTATAGTTTCCATAACCGCTACCCACTGCCATGTCAAAAGGTGCGAGCAGTTTATTGACTTCTGCAGGAGCCATTTTGGTATTGGCAACAATGGTGGTTTGAGAACGGTATGCTTCGTTGCTAACAAAAATTTCAAAGTTCTTGCTGCTTGCTAAATAATCATAAATCATTTTGGCTTTGCGTTCAGTAGAAGCGCGAAGCTCCGCCGCTCCGATCTTGTTCATGTCTTCTACTACTTTGCTGAGTAGAAAAATATTCAACACGTTAGGTGTTTCAGGTGTTTGATTCACCAATGCTTTAGATAACATAGAGTCTACGGTATGGTAGGTACCGGTAGAACGAAGAGCCGATACTTTCTTTGCTTTGTCTATGCAGCGTTCGTTCAAGATCCAGACACCTAATCCGGCAGGCAGACCAAAACATTTTTGTACAGAAAAAAAGACAGAATCAATTTTACTGTAATCAAAATCTGGGAAAGGGAGAGAAGACACGGCATCGACAACGATGAGTGCGTCTTTGTGTTGTTCTCTGACTTTACTGATCTCGCTCACAGGCATGGCTGCACCTGAGCTGGTTTCATTTTGCGTCAAACAAATCACTTCTGCTTCCGCAGGAATAGCTAAGTCATTGGCACGAAAACTTTCTCCGAAAGAGACTTCGTTTTTTATACCGGTCAATTCCAGTTCGCCTGCAAATTCATAAAAGCGTTTGGAGAAAGAACCGTTTACGGCATGGAAACTTGTATGTTCTACACAGTTTTGCAAAATGCGTTCCCACGTTTCCGTAGCAGAGCTTAAAAACAAAATTTGATAGTTATCAGGCAGGTTTAACAATTGTCTTAATCCTGATACCGCGTTTGCGTAAATTTCCTGGAAGGCCTTACTTCTATGCGAGATCACAGGGATCTTACGGTCGAGTGCCTCTGCCATGTGCGCGTATACCGTAGGGTATAGCTCAGATGGTCCGGGTGTGAAATATGTTTTATTGTCTTTTGCCACCGTTGTGATGATCTATTAATAAATGATTCTGAATCGTATCGTGTTGGGTATGTTCTTTAATTCGTCAATCAACTCCTGGTTGTATTTGGTATCGATATCGGTGATGACATAACCTGTCTTCTCGTTTGTTTTCAAATACTGTCCAACGATGTTGATGTTGTACTTGGCAAAAATCTGGTTGATCTTTGCCATGATGCCTGGCATGTTTTCGTGGAAGTGAATCAAACGGTGTGCATGGTCCCATGATGGCAATTGTATGCTTGGGAAGTTTACACTGTGCAGTGTGTTACCGCTGTTGATGTATTCCATGATGCGTTGAGGCACGAAGTTACCAATATTGAATTGCGCTTCTTCTGTACTTCCTCCGATGTGTGGCGTAAGAATCACGTTCGGTAATCCACGTACTTTATTGACAAACTCTTCGTCGTTGTTCTTCGGTTCGTAAGGAAATACATCCAGTGCCGCTCCTATGATTTTTCCAGAAATCATATTGTCTGCCAATGAATCCAGATCGACTACATGTCCACGGCTCAGGTTAATGAAGATGGATCCTTTCTTCATCCATTCAAATTGTTCTTTGCCGATGATGTTTTTGTTAGAAGCTCTGCCGTCTACGTGCAACGTAACTACGTCAACAGTTTCCATCAATTCTTTTAGGCTATGGCACTTCTTTGCATTACCTAAAGAAAGTTTTTCAACGATGTCAAAGTAGTATACTTCCATACCTATGGATTCGGCAACGACAGAAAGCTGAGCGCCTATGTTTCCATAACCTACGATACCTAATTTCTTACCTCTGATCTCGCGGCTGTTGGCGGCTGACTTATCCCATTTGCCCTGGTGCATTTGCATGCTTTTTTCCAGTGTGCGACGGTACAATAAAATGATTTCACCGATGGCCAATTCCACTACACTACGCGTGTTGCTAAACGGTGCATTGAAAACCGTAATTCCTTTTTGCAGCGCAGTATTCAAATCGATTTGATTGGTGCCTATGCAAAAGGCTCCGATAGAAATTAATTTACCGGCTGATTCTAATACTTTAGCCGTGACTTGTGTTTTGGAACGTATACCAAGAATAGAAACGTTTTTAATTTTTTCGCAGAGCTCTGCTTCATCCATTGCTCCTATGTATGATTCTACACTGTAACCTTCTTCTTTGAATAAACGAACGGCTTCCGGGTGAATGTTTTCCAACAAAAGTACGTTGATTCGGCTCTTCGGATAACTCAATGCCATGGGAAGATTGTTCTCATACAAGAATTCATCAAAAGAAGGAGTGATGTGATCTGCTTTAGCCACTACAGAAGGACGTGATACGTTTTCTGTGAAGGCATAGAATTTACTAGCTAAGCCGGCTTCTCTGATTTCGTAATCGGTATAACCATCACCGATCACATAGACTTCACCTTGCAGGTTTAGTTGTTTCATCAGTTTGATTTTACCTTTGTCTTCGCTCAAGGCAATGGTTGGATCAAAGCCAATGATGTTGCCTTTGTCATCGTATTTGAATTGGTTGGCGTGAATGTTTTCTTCTTTGATGCCGTATTCCATCACCACCGGAGCAATGAACTCTTTGAATCCGCTGGATACGATGTGAATTTGATCGGCGTAATCTTTAAAAAATGATTTATTGCGAACAGCTGATTTAGAAACTTTAGTTTTTAGTTTTTCGATTAACGGATCAATATGATTTTTATGAGCCTTGAGAATATCCAGACGTTTACGCAAGTTGTCGGAGAAGGAAGCAGTGCCTGCCATTCCTTGATTGGTAAGGTCTACGATTTCTTGTAATAATTTTGCCTTGTCTGGATTTCCATTTAAAGAAATTTCGCCCAGTACGTCTAATGCTTCGACTTGGGTAAATGTGCTGTCGAAATCGATGATGAAATATTTATTATCCATTTTGCTCCGTATTCTATGCGTGCTACTGTGTGAAAATGAGCCACAAAAATAGTGAATTTACACGCCGGAAATAGAATGCAACTTGTATTTTTTTTAGAAAGTGGAAAAAATTACCCGCCTCTGCCGTTCAGAAAGTCTTCCCTGAATTGGAGTTCTGTGGGTTTGGCAATGACCATGAGCAGGAGCAATCCTGCTGTGATGGATAAGAATAGGGCCTGGTGAGTAAGCAAACCGGCTACTACAGAAAAGAGGCCCGGACCTTCTAAAAGCGCCATTTTTAAAAGAAAAGCAGACATGTAATACGACATGAGTCGCTCTTTGCTGGGACTGTTGACCTGACTGGCAGCTCTGACTTGTAATTTATACAGGATGGTTGAACCCATCATTCCGGCTAAAGCCAATACGATGGCCAGGATGTAAAATACTGCCGGATCAATACCGGCAAGTGGAGACTGAATGGGCAGGAGAGCAAAATAAGTGACTAAGCCAAAGGACACAAGCCCTCCAATCATGGCGATCCATACGATGTTCATTGATTTGACGGAGGGAACTTGTTGCGTAGTCATGGCCTTGTCATTTAATGTTCAGTTCAGTTACTAAACGATCTATTTTCTGATCGAGTTGCTTAGAAACTTCCTCAAACAGAGATTTGTTTTTAAGCGGTTCATTTACACTAAAATAGAATTTGATTTTAGGCTCTGTGCCGGATGGTCTGGCAGAAACCAGGCTTCCATCTTCGGTCAAAAATTGAAGTACATTTTCTTTCGGAAAGTCCAGTGTTCCTTTTTCTCCATTTTGAGGATTGATCCATGATCCCTGGTTGTAGTCTTTTACTCGGATCACTTTTGAACCGGCAAGATTGATAGGAGGTTTTTCACGAAGTTCCTTCATCATGAGTTGAATTTCTTCCGCCCCGCTTTTCCCTTTTTTAGTCAATGAGGTCAATTTCTCTTTGTAAAAACCAAACTGTACGTAGGTATCGATCAAGGTATCGTATAAGCTGCTTCCTTTGTCTTTCGCGAAGGCCGCCATTTCTGCAATGATGGCGCAGGACGCGATCGCATCTTTGTCGCGTACTTTATCGCCGATCAGGTAACCGTAACTTTCTTCACCACCACCGATGAATTTTTCTTTGCCTTCCAGTTTTTTGATCAGTGCTGCGATGTATTTGAAACCGGTTAGTGTTTCGTATGATTTGACACCGTAGTACGCGGCTATCTTAGGAATGAGATCAGTGGTCACAATGGTTTTTACGACAAACTCATTGCCTTTGAACTGACCTTTTTCTTTCCATGCTTTCAATAAATAATGGATCAGTAAACTTCCTGTCTGGTTGCCATTCAACAATTGCAATTCTCCTTTGTCGTTACGAATCGCAATACCAACACGGTCTGCATCAGGATCTGTGGCCATGACGAGATCGGCACCTATTTCGTTTGCTTTTTCCAACGCCAGTTTCAATGCTTCTGCTTCTTCTGGATTGGGATAGATGACCGTTGGGAAATTTCCATCGGGTTTTGACTGCGAAGCCAATACCGTGACATTCGTAAATCCATAGCGTTTCAATACAGGTTCTACCAAGACCACGCCTGTACCGTGAATAGGGGTGTATACGATTTTAAGATCGTGCTGTCTGGCAATGGCCTCAGGACTGACAGAAAGATTTTTCAATGCTTTCAAATACAATTCATCGATGTCTTCTGCGATGTCTTCGATCATGGTCGCATCGTATTTGAATTTGATGTCTGCTAAGCTTTTTATTTTCTGTACTTCTTCGATGATGTTTTTATCGTGAGGTGCGATGACCTGCGCGCCGTCTTCCCAATAGGCTTTGTAGCCGTTGTATTCTTTGGGGTTATGAGAGGCTGTAATGACTACACCGCTTTTGCAACCTAAGGTGCGTATGGCAAAAGACAATTCAGGGGTTGGCCTTAAGGCACTAAAGAAATAAACTTTGATGCCATTTGCCGCAAAGACTTCCGCTGTTACTCTTGCAAACAAGTCACTGTTGTTGCGGCTGTCGTGAGCGATGGCTACTTTTATCGGTTCATTGGTATAATGCTTCAGCAGGTAATTGCTCAAACCCTGCGTCGCCATGGCGATGGTGTATTTATTGATGCGATTGGTTCCTACACCCATGATGCCTCTTAAACCACCGGTACCAAACTCCAGGTCTTTGTAGAAAGAATCAATGAGTTCATCTTCTTTCCCTGTTTCGATCAGAGATTGGAGCGTCTGACGAGTGTCATCGTCTGTTTCAGGACCCAACCACTGCTTTATTTTGTCAAGGATGGCGCTGTCAATTTTAGAAAGATGAGCTGTATTAACCATGTATATGCTTATTTTAAGGGTGATGTCTATAACTTGCTGTACAATTATGCTATATTTTGCTGTAAAATAACAATTATGTTTTTTAATTTTAAGAAAATATAACCTGTGTCCACTGTAAAAGTTTATTGTATATGAACAAAGCTCTTAATGCCGATCTGTTAGAATTAGTAGAAAAGAAAACTATTCTGAGTACACTGACATACGACAATAAGAATTACGACGAGATAGAAGAAGAGTTGCACGATCTGGAAGATGATTTTTTAGAAAAGTATGGTGAAACGCTTGAGGACGTCTTTTCTGATGCACACGAGAAAGTTCGTTCCGACAACGATATCTTATTACCTATAGCTTATGTCGGTCAACGTTATTCAAAAGGTAAAAACGCAGACGGCTCTGTGCGCTATGAAGCAGAAGCAGGAGAAGGCGTATTGATTGAAACGGAATTACATCCTAACAAAGAAACTAGACTGGTTCTTATTCCAAGTCCTGTGCGTGTAGAACTGCAGGTAGCGAATGGAAAAAAAGAAGTGTTGTGGGAAGATAAATAAAAAATAAGAGTAAGCAGTGAAGAGGTACGAGGGACGAATGAATAATCCGTACCTCGTACCTCTTCACTCGTCCCTCATCAATAGCCGACTTTTTCTCTTACCTTTTGCAAGACAGGAAGTCCAATGGCTTTCGCTTTTTGAGCACCTTCTTTTAATTTTTTTTCCAGCAAGGTTTTGTCTCCTATAAAATGATCAAAGGCTTCACGCTCTTTGGCAAATTGAGTCAGCAATAATTCGTAAAGCTCTTGTTTGGCGTGACCGTATCCATAATTACCTGCTAGGTATTTTTGTCTGATTTGTGCCGTTTGCTCAGGACTTCCTAGCAGCTGGTATAATTTAAAGACATTGCAAGTGTCAGGATTTTTAGGCTCTTCCATCGGTGTACTATCCGTCACGATAGACATTACTTGTTTTCTCAATTCTTTTTCGGGAAGAAAAATATCGATGATGTTGTTGTAAGACTTACTCATCTTTTGTCCATCTGTACCCGGAATGATCATGACCGATTCATTGACCTTCACATTGGGCATGACAAATGTTTCTCCGTATTGCTTATTGAATGCAGCGGCTATGTCGCGTGTGATTTCAAGGTGTTGGATCTGATCTTTTCCAACAGGCACCAGTTCCGCATTGTACATCAATATATCTGCTGCCATCAATACTGGATAAGTAAAAAGACCGGCGTTCACATCTGAAAGACGTTCTGATTTATCTTTGAAGGAATGCGCATTGGCCAACATAGGATAAGGTGTCAGACAACTGAGAATCCAGGATAGTTCGCATACCTCACTCACATCGGATTGACGATAGAAAATATTTTTGTCGGTATCAAAACCGCAAGCCAACCAGGATGCCGCAGCGGCGTAAGTATTGCTTCTTCTGGCTTCTGCATCTTTCAGACTGGTGAGTGTGTGCAGGTCCGCAATGAAGAACAGCGATTCGTTGCCCGGTTGTTTGGATAATTCAATGGCAGGTTTGATCGCCCCTAAAATGTTACCCAAATGAGTTTTACCACTGCTTTGTATTCCGGTGAGTATTCTTGCCATGTGTATTTAATCAATAATAATCTTAGCGCTTCCGCAACAAAAATAATATCTTCGTTCGTTGTAACTATGATTTGCCTGAAATACTTTGAAAAATTCTATAAATATCATGTATAAAGCTGTTGCTTCTGCACGTCTCTTTTTCTTTTGTTTGTTTTGTCTGTTGATGACGATGTCTGTACATGCACAGGTGTTGAAATTTGAACAACAAGAGATTGATCTGGGATATATACCGGAAGACACAGGTAATGTGGTCATCGATTTTAAACTGAGCAATGCTTCAACAGCTTCTGCTATCATCAGCGATATCGATACGCATGGTGGTTGTTCAATTGTGATTTATCCCAAAGACACACTTGCTGCAGGAGCAAAAGGGAAAATCACGGTCAGGATCAATCCTAAAAATCGTCCGGGACCTTTTGTCCGTAAAATTACTTTGCACTCTTTTCCTGATTCTGCATCCTACGATTTATACATCAAGTCTTATGTAGAGCCTTCCATGAAAGTATGGAATCAAAATACCAATGAAACAACCTATGGTTCCGTCGTGGTCTCTTCTGATTACATCCGTGTCGGCAATGTGTCTGAGCAAACTAAAATAGAAAAGAGTCTCAAGTTCAAGAATACCGGTAAAGAAACGATTCGTTTTGTAGCGTCTAAATTCAAGAAACCAGCTTATGTGACATTGAAAGGACTGCCTGAAAAAATGTTGAGTGGAGAAGAAGCAACGGTCATTTTTACCATTGATTTTTCCATCGCCAATAAACTGGGGACTTATACAGACATGGTGGAGTTGTATGCAGAACCAGGTAGTCAGAAAGAAATCTTCATTTACCTCATCGGCAAGATCATGCCGGTGCCTGTGGCATCTCCCAATAAACCTATGGTACAGATGCCCATGAAGGAGTTTGATCTTCATGATATTTCTGCCGATAAACCGGCACAAGGGAGTTTTGTAATGAAAAATACTGGTGCTTCGCCTTTGATCATTCGCAAGGTAGAGACCAACTGCAGTTGTTTGACATTAGATGCTGCAACACCTTTGCCGGCAGGAGAAAGCAAAACGCTTTACTTTGCACTTGACCCAAGAGGTCTGTCAGGATTGGAAGAAAAAAAGATTATGTTGTACACTAATGCGCCAGATCAACCAATTATTACTTTGATCGTAAAAGCTAAAGTTGGTACTTAAATTTTTAACATGAGCATATCCCTTTTATCCAGAGAACAATCTTTTATAAAAGCAGCAGAGCAGGAGTGGGATGTCATCATTATAGGCGGAGGAGCGACAGGTTGCGGAGCAGCACTGGATGCTGTTTCCAGAGGATTGAAAACATTGTTGGTAGAGAAAGCTGATTTTGCATCAGGCACCTCCGGTCGTTCGACCAAACTCATTCATGGAGGATTGCGCTACTTAAAAAATATGGAATTTGCTTTGGTACGCGAAGTAGGATTGGAACGCGCCATCTTACAACGCAATGCCAGGCATTTGGTACATCGAGATCCGATGTTCTTGCCGGTGTATGAAGGAGGAGAATTGGGCTGGACAACAACGGCTGTAGCACTTTGGATGTACGAGTGGCTGGCAGGAGTAGAATCTTATGAACGCCGTGTCATGTTGAATGTCAAAGAAACATTGAAGCAATTGCCCTTGCTACAAAACGATGGATTGAAAGGTGCTGCCAAATATTTTGAATACCGTACAGACGATGCGCGGCTTACACTGGCCTTGGCTTTAACCGCTCAACAAAAAGGTGCCACGGTTTTAAATTATGCAGTGGTAGAAGATTTTCTTTACGACAATGGTACGTCAAGCATCAGTGGCATTGTCGTGAAAGAATTGACGACAGGAAAATCGTTTCACATGAAGAGCCATTGTACAGTGAATGCTGCCGGTCCATGGGTGGATCGTATTTCATTGCTGGATAAAACTACTCCACATCAATCTAAACTTTCGGGATCACGTGGCATTCATATTGTATTAAGTTCATTTGATTTTCCATTGAAGCAAGCCGTATACTTTGATGCACCGGACGGACGCATGGTGTTTGCTATTCCACGCGAGCAAATGGTGTATGTGGGAACGACCGATGTGTTTTACAAAGGGTCGCTGGAAGACCCGGAGATACCGGTGAAAGAAATGGAATATTTATTGTCTTGTGTACAGACGCAATTTGAGCTCAAAGAACTTTCATTGGCTCATGTTCATTCCGCCTGGTCTGGTGTACGTCCGTTAGTGATGGAGCAAGGGAAATCAGAAGGTAAGATTTCTCGCAAGGATGAATTGTATACCAGCAAAAGTGGGTTGATAACCATTACAGGCGGTAAATTAACAGGATACCGCAAGATGGCACAACGTGCGGTGGATGCGGTTTGTAAGCACTTGAATAAATCCGTAAAAAGTACGACGGCTGCAATGCCTCTTGCAGGAGGAGCATTTCAAAACGATGAAGCATTCTCTGATTTTGTTTCTGAAAAAATAGTGGAGGTGATGTCTGCGTTAGACATTCTAAGTTATGAAGCAGATTTATTGGTACGTCGTTACGGCGATCAGACCGATGTTTTTCTGGCGATGATTCCCAAAGCAAATTATTACGCGCAAAAATACCAGGTGTCTCTTTCCCTGGCTTTGCAAATTGTGTATGCTGTCTTTGCTGAGATGGCAGTAAAACCAGATGATATTTACATTCGACGGACTACAGATTTTTATTTTAGATTAAGTGCGTTAAAGAAAAATTACAAAACACTGATCATGATCATGGCAGATTGCTTGTCGCAGGATGAGGCCTGGATGAAGGCTGAGGAAGCCGTGTTCGAACAACACATTCATCATTTGAATTTAGAATAGAAAAATAAAACGGGTACAAAAACTTACGCCTCTGTACCCAAAAAATATTTTTTAGTCGTCCGAAAAAAAGCGGAAGACAGAACTTATTATCCAAAAGTATATTCGCTGGCGCAGGAAAAGGTAATCGCTAAAAGTGAAAAAAAGATAAAAAAAGTACGTGGGTTTTGTTTTTTTAACAAACAGCCGTTTAGGTAACACTTTTGTGTTTTGGCGTATATAGAGAAGGTACATTGTGGCATACTATTAAAAATAATACCATGGGTAAAGCACTGGAAATAGACTTTTATCTTTTAGTAGGAGAAAATAAGGTATCGGCGAAAGAGTTGTTAATGACTCCTCAGGTACTATTGGATTATTATTTAGGAGAAGAAGAAACAACAGACTCTACTTTTCAGGGAGGTTATTGTATTTCCATTGATGGAAAAAAATGGAACGGCAAAGAAGAGTTTTATTTTGATCTATTTGCTTACACGTTAAATTGGTTAAAAGGCATAGAAGAATTATTATTGAAGAAGCAAACCTCTGTAGATGTAGGTTTCTGGGAAGAATCTGTTGCTAAAGCAACGTTGTTGGGGAATGGAGAAATTGAAATCATGGATGCCACGGTAAATGGCAGGGCATTGACAGACGTGTCTCGCGTCGATCTTCAACAGTTTTGTAAGTGCCTTTTACAGGCTACTCAAACTTATTCCTTATTGGCTGAGCGTATAAAAGAATTGATTTTTTTTAACGTGCAAAGCATCGATGAAAAGAAAGCGCAACAAATTATTCAAGAAATGTGTGCCGATGAATTTGTTCAATATAGTTCTTCGATTGAAGCGCTGATGAAAGAACGTTAGAGAAAATGAATTAGTTTATACGAGTACCATCTGTCTTGCCCCTAAATCCCCTAAAGGGGACTTTCAAATAAATATATTTCTGGATCAACAAACTGTAGAGATAGTGTCTCTGGAAGCAAACATTTTCAACAAGTCCCCTTTAGGGGATTTAGGGGCAAGACAGTTGATATGAAATATTAATTGTTTTTTAGCAACGCTAACAACCGATCCGGATAGTCAGTAATGATACCGTCTACACCCATCTTGATCATAGCGTCCATGTCTGTTTCTTCGTTGACTGTCCAGGGAATCACCTGTATATTCAGGCGATGGCATATCTCTATTTCTTCCCGAGTGAGGAATGTATAATCAGGACTGTATACATTGGGCATGAAGCCTAATCTTTTCAATTGAGTGGTCACTGAGCTTTCTTCTTCTACCAGAAAAGAAAGTTGTTGGTCCGGGCGAATGCGGTGTACATAATGTAAGACATCCGTGTCGAAGCATTGCACCATCGTTCTTGTATGTACCGCTGTATCTTCCAACACTTCCAGCAACAAATCAGAGAATGTTTCCACATCCGGATGAAAAATAGTCGCTTCCTTTTTGGTGTACTTGATTTCTATGTTGTAGTGAATCGTTTTTTTTGAAAAAGCTTCTGCTAAGGCAATCACTTCCCGCAACAAGGGTTTATGTGCTTTAATTTTTTGCTGAGAAGGAAAACGTGGATGCACTTTCAATCCACAGTCGAAGCGTTGAATCTCTGCGTAATTCATGCGGTACAGGTTCAGCGATTTTTCATGACGCTTGTCAATTGGAATGCCGTTGGGTTGTGTGCAAAACAGGTGATTGAACCATGGTTCGTGTGAGACGACCACTTGTGCGTCTTTGCTGATGCAAACATCCAGTTCCAATGTGTCGACGCCCAACTCCAACGCCAATTGAAAAGCTTCCAGTGTATTTTCAGGCATGAGTCCCCTGCATCCTCTGTGTCCGTGTACTTGCATGGTTTTTTATTTTACTCTATTGGGATTGTCTTTTAAAAATTGATCCCATCCTTTCGCTGATTTTTCTGATTCTCCGTTTTTGAAATAATGACAGAGTGCAACGGCCAATGCATCGGTTGCATCAAAAAATTCGGCTTCCAGTTTTTGGTTGACCAATCGTTCTACCATGGCAGCTACTTGTTCTTTAGAGGCATTGCCATTTCCAGTTACTGCTTGTTTTACTTTTTTGGGTGCGTATTCTACAATGGGTACATCACGCGACAAGGCGGCAGCCATGGCCACACCCTGTGCTCTGCCTAGCTTGAGCATCGATTGAACATTTTGTCCAAAGAATGGTGCTTCGATGGCTACTTCATCGGGCAGATATTCTTCGATCAATTGTTGTACTCGTTCAAATATTTTGGTTAATTTAATTGCGTGATTGCTGTACTTACTCAGTTTGATGACACCGTATTGAAGCAATTTGATTTCTTTGTTTTTAATCAGGATCACACCATACCCCATGATGGTCGTACCTGGATCCATTCCCAATATGATTCGTTCTTTGGTGACTGCTTTTACAATTTTGCCCATCTATGCAAGTTAACCACTTAGCCTCATTACTAAAAGAAAGTAAACCGAAGTTCTTCCGCTATTGGAAGCTTATTTCTTTTTTTGTTCCTTTTATCGTGATTCTGGAGATTGGCCGGCGCAATTCCATGGCATTGGAAGTCATGTGGAACGGTTTGGCTTTGCATCACGAAGTATTGATCATTTGGGTGATCTTGCTCATGCCTCTCAACTGGGGCTTGGAAGCGTATAAGTGGTATTACTTGATGAAACATTTCGGTTTTTCATTGTCCTATCTTTCTTCTTATAAAACCACATTGACCGGATTGGCCTACAGCCTTGTGTTACCGGGTGGAATAGGAGAGTACATGGGAAGAGCCGAGGCCATTCCCGATGGTTCGGGTTGGAGAGGTGCCGGTGTATTATCCATTGCCCGCATCGCACAATTGTATGCTACGGTTTTATTTGGTGGACTGACCTTGGGTTTGTTCTTGTTGCATAAACAGTACTATTGGTTGTTGACAGGCTTGATCATCTTTGTATCAGTGTGCTGGTTCTTCTTTATTTACTCTACACGCATTGCTATTTGGCTCACGCAAAAGTTAAACGGTTCGTATACGTTCCTCACCGAACTCCTCTATCCATGGACGCAGCATGGCATGGAAAAGCCCATTGTGTTTTTGGTATCTGCTGTTCGTTATGCGGTATTTACTTTGCAATTTTACTTGATCCTGCTTGTGTTGGGTGTCGAAGAAAGTACTATCGATTTACTAAGTGGCATCTCTTCTGCGTTCATGCTCAAATCTTTTTTTCCATCGTTTCTTGATTTGGGACCGAGAGAATTGGCAGTGACCTTATTCTTTAAAGACCTGCATTCTTCACTGGCGCAAGTATTGGCGGCCAGTTTACTGCTATGGTTCATCAACGTGATGATACCAGGTATCGTGGGATCTTTGTTGACCTTGCGTAATTTTATTTTGAACAATAGACGACTCTCATGACAGAAAAGATCTTCGCGACAGTGAGTTTGATCTATGCCTTGTGGATATTGTTTCTATGGCGAGCCTGGAGAAAAATAGTAATCACTCCGGCTGCTGCTCGCGCAGATAAGCCTGGTATCAGTATTGTCATTGCCTTTCGCAACGAAGCTACCAATTTAAATCAGTTACTTCGTTCTCTTGCTCAGCAAGACTATCCTTCTTCTTCGCTCGAATTGTTGTTGATCAATGATCATTCTGAGGATGCGTACGAGGAAATCATCAAGCCGTACATTTCTTTTCCCTATGCACTTCGTGTGCTGCATTTGCCGCACGATCAACAAGGAAAAAAACAAGCCATTCGTTACGGTGTGCAACAGGCCTCGCATGATTGGATCTTAACGACGGATGCAGATTGTGAAGTGGGTAGTCAATGGGCAAGTGTGATGCTCCGTCACGCGCAGGCTACAGGTGCTCGCTTTGTTTTTGGACCGGTGGCTTATCGCATACAACCTACTTTTCTCAGTCATTTTCAAAACATAGAATTGTTTTCATTGATTGGTAGTGGTGCTGCTCTTTGGCAGAGCGGTTATCCTACCATGTGTAATGGTGCCAATTTATTGTATCACCGGTCACTCATGAATGGAGATGATCCTTACGCACAAAATGCGCACCTTGCTTCGGGCGACGATGAATTTCTGATGCATCAGGTGTATAGGCGTCAGTCCTCTGACGTGAGCTTTGTTAAAAATAAAGAAAGCCTGGTGTTGACAGCACCTTGTTTTTCATGGAGAGCTTTGTACCAGCAACGAAAAAGATGGGCAAGCAAATGGGGAGCCTATGAAATGCCGCACGTGAAAAGAATCGCACTGGCTGTCTTTATGGCCAATTGCTTTTATGCAATACTTCCTATAGTGGCCTGTCTGGACCCGATTCTAATACCATGGATTATAGGAATATATGTTTTTCGCTGGGTAATGGACGGAATTTTTATTCATAAAATCACCCGTTTTTATAATAAACCTTTTAACTTAGTAAGATACGCGGAGGTGGCCATTTTATATCCCTGGTATGTAGTGATCTCGGCCATTGCAGGCAGAGCAGGTAAGTATACCTGGAAAGGAAGAAACGTCAGTTAACCAAATCGTGACAGACCAGGAATTTGAAGTACTAGATGAATTGTATTTTGTCATCTCTTTTAAAGAGTTGATGCGAAATCTTTCCTGGACAGAAGTGGAATTACTGCCGGTATTGAAAAGTCTTTTGCTGAAAGAACTGGTGAAATGCATTGATCCGGAGAGTGAAGAAGAGATAGAACGCTCTGCTATCGAGCTGGAGAAGAGGTATCAAAAAATATTATTTTTAGCTACCAAAAAAGGATTAATGGAGCATAATAGTAGAGAAGTATAATGGTTAAATCTAATAAGTCTGCTGTTAAGTCGCCTGGTTATTACGTATGGCTGCGTTTTAAAAGAAATCCTATTGCCGTGTCTGCAGCAGTAGTGATCGTATTGGCACACGTCATCGCTTTTTTAGGTTACCTCATCATGCCGGATAGCACACCCAGTGCCGATGACGGTTCTCCGTTGGTGAAGAAGAAACCAATGGGTTTTGAAGTCACCATGCTCAAAGCCATCAAACAACGGGAGGTTCCCCATGTCAATGTCATTTCCAAAATGTTTTTCGGACAGGAAAATCCGTACCGCATAGAACCTGTAGAATATTATTCTTTGAAAGGCGATTCCGTTTATTACACGTTGTATGGCAGCGAATCCGATACCATCTCTAAACATTTATTACCTTTTATTCGTGCCGTATATTTTGGCGACGATAAAACCTTGTGTACCGGAAGACCTTGTGCCTACAGGCGTCAAGGGAACAGTTACGAATACATTGCCTTAGACGGAACAAGACAAACCGTATCTTATGCCGAAGCGGTTAAAGAATTCAATGCACTCAATATTGAAAGACGCCACTACATCTTGGGTACAGATAAATCAGGTCGAGATTTATTCTCTCGCTTGTTATTCGGTGCCCGCATCTCTTTATTGATCGGTATGATCTCCATGGTCATCTCCATGTTCCTTGGTATTACATTAGGTGCCATAGCCGGTTTCTTTGGCGGGAAAACAGATAAGTTTGTGATGTGGTTGCTCACGGTGACCTGGTCCATACCGGGTATCATGCTGGTGATCGCGATCAGTTTGGCTTTGCAAAGTAAAGGGATATGGGTGGCCTTTGTAGCAGTAGGTTTAACGATGTGGGTAGAAGTGGCGCGTGTTGTGCGTGGACAAATATTATCGGTAAAAGAAAAATTATTTATTGAAGCGGCCAAAGCATTGGGCATTGGTAATTTCAGAATCATCTTCCGTCACATCCTGCCGAATATGTTTGGTCCCATCATCGTTATTGCCACCGCCAATTATGCCGCTGCCGTATTGATAGAAGCAGGGTTGAGTTTTCTTGGTCTCGGTGTGCAACCGCCCATGCCTTCCTGGGGCATGATGGTCAACGAAGGCTACAACTCCAACTGGGAGAGCGATGGCGGTTACATGGTATTTTTGCCAAGCTTGTGTATCTGTCTCATCGTATTATCATTTAACTTACTCGGTAATGGATTGAGAGATGCGTACGATCCTCAATCGAAATTAAGATGGTAGAGCATACGCCAAACGGCAACCGCGATTCGCATTTGCGTCAAATGCAATTGGACTCTTTACTGGAAGTGACAAAGGCCATCAATGCCAACCTTCCGGAGGCTTCTCTCTACAAGATCTATCACTTCACTTTACTAGCTGGACTAGAAATAAAGAAACTCGCTTTGTTTGTCAATGAAAGTGCCTGGACCTGCAAAGTACATTTCGGAGTGGATGGTGCTATAGGAAAAGAAGCGTTGCCGGAATCTCTTGCAACAATCAACAGCATACAAAAAGTAAAACTCGCCGGATTGTTTTCTTCTTTGGACCTGGCCATTCCTGTCAAACACAAAGATAAAATACTGGCTATTCTTTTATTGGAAGGAACACACAACGAAGAAGAACAAGATACTTCTTTCATACAAACGTTTACCAACATCACGCTGGTCGCCATTGAAAACAAACGCCTCGCGCGTCTCAACCTCGAGCAAGAGGCTTTGAAAAAAGAAATTGAGATCGCCAAAAGAGTGCAGCAAAATTTAATTCCTACGCATTTACCGCAGACCAAGCAATTGCAAATGTTTGCGTCTTACTATCCCAATAAAATTGTAGGTGGAGATTATTACGATTACATTCCTTTAGATGATAACCGTTTTTATGTCTGCATCGCGGATGTATCGGGCAAGGGAATTCCAGCGGCCTTGTTGATGTCTAATTTCCAGGCTTGCTTGCGTACATTGGTGTTATACACCAGTGATTTAAAAGACATCATTAAAAGACTCAACGAACAAGTCTATAACCACACCAAAGGAGAGAAATTCATTACTGTTTTTCTCGCCTACATCGACATCAAAGAAGGGACTTTGCGTTGCATCAATGCCGGACATAATCCTCCGTTGTTATTGGAAGCAGCAGGCTATCAATGGTTGGATAAAGGAACCTGCATTTTGGGAATGTTTGAAAAATTACCTTTTGTGGATGAGATGAGTGTTGCCATACCTTCGAAGGTGCGTCTGTTTGCCTATACAGACGGCGTATCCGAAGTCATGAACAATCGTGGAGATGAATTTGGTCAGGAAGGATTGTTTGATTTTATTTCACAGTCAAAAGAAATGTCGGATGCCATGCACCTTGAATTGTACGAACACATGACGAAGTTTAAAGAAGACCAGGACTTTCCTGATGACATCACTTACCTCAGCTGCATCATAGATCCTACCGCTTAAAGATTACGCCACCAGGTCGTCAAAATCTTTTCTGTCCTTCACCAATAAAAACAACAACGTGATCAGGAAGGTGCTGAAGCAGGCGCTTGCCACGATGAACATGCGTTTAGGTTTTTCCTTTTTTCTATTCGGTATCGCTTTTTCAATGACTTGTACCGTTTTGATGTCATCGCTAATGGCTTCCAGGTTTACTTCCGCTTCTTTCATTCTGGAGAAGGCATGAAACATTTCCATGCTGGTTACTTCACGACCAGGTGAATCTTTATCCTGCTTTTTGATGTAAGCTAAAATGTCGTTCAGGCTATCCAGTCCGTTGTACTTTTCTGCCATTACTTTTTTATATGTAACGAATTGTTTCATGATGGCATCTTTGACTACGGATTTATTGATGAGGTCAATTTGATTCACTACATCGTTTGCAATCAAGGCAGCGGTATCCGGACTTTCATCATAGAAGGTAATAGCGATGGCTCCTTTATTCGTTTCTTTTACGGCTAAATTACCATAGTACTCATTGCGAAGGTAAAAGGCATCGCTCGCATTGTTCGTATCGTATTCGTAACGTTTGTCAAGATCGTATTTGTGTATGATGTAATCTCTGATTTCACCTGATTCAGCAAGCGCCTGTGTGCGGTTCATGTCTTCTACTGTTCCATAAAGCTCCATGTAGGAAAACTTTGTTCTCGGATCGTAAGACTTAGGACTTAAAGGGAAAAGCACTGTTGTCGAAGAGTATATTACAGGGAGTATAAATGCAATGACTGTACTGACTATAAAAGTGGAAATGAAGACCAGTAAAAAATACTTGCTGCCTTTTTTTATAATGTTCAATACAGTTAAAATATTAATTTCCATTTGAGTGTGTTGTTTTGGTAAGAAGGATTGCTCTCTTTTTTTCTATGGCAAGCAGAATTATTCCTGCATTGAAAATAAAGAACAGAGAAGCGGATTTATCAATATCTAGAAAGTTATTAAAAAAAGAGTGAAAGACAAAGGTGATGTATCCACCAAGTAGTGCTTTGATGTATAATTTTTCTTTTTCGTCGGTGCTTTCATAATATAAGTTAAAAGCTTCCCTGACGGTTAAAAGTATGCAAACTGCAAAAGCAATGATCGCAAAGAGCCCGCTTTCTGCGGCATAAAGTAAATACTGAGAGTGCGCGGTACCTCCTATGCCCTGTGAAAAATGATCACTGGCACGACTGACACTAATGGGTGTTTTATCTTCTGGACGTTGAAAAGGAATGAAGTTAAATTGGTAAGTACCAGGTCCATGACCACTTAATGGTTTACTGCCAAACATGCTCAGTGCGGATTTCCATCGGTTGATTCGCTCCAGGTTAGAGATGTCGGTAGAAATGTTTCCAACGGACTTGAGCTGATCAGAAACTTCTGCACGACGGGACTTGGAATCACTGCGGTTTTGAGAAAGAAATTCCACAACAGGTTCCTGAAAGACAAGCACCAATAAGAGAAAGGCGATCAATCCGGTCGTTAATTTTTTAATGGGGATTCGGAGTTGTAATAAATAATAGACACCTAAGATTACAATCAGACTCATCCATACCGCTCTGCTGTAGGTAGTGAAAATGGCAATACCAAATAGGGCAAGGACTGCGATGTAAAATGATTTGATGAAAAGGGACGAAGATGTTTTGATCCAATAATAGAGCATAGGAATGAAGAAAGCCATGCAGGTTCCATAAATCGTATGATCAGAAAAGAAAGGAGGAGGCACACGCATCGCCATTTGTCTGTCAAAACCAATTGAAGCATGTTTTATAGTCGTGAATAAACAAACGATCACAAGGCCGGCAAAATAATACCAGATGGCGTGTTTGATCTTTAGTGCAGCGTCTTTACGGTACACAAACCACTGCAGGTAAAAAGTAGTAAGGTATAAAGTGAAAATCAGGAAAGATTTGATAGAAACGAAAGGAAGATTGGATTCATAGGTGGCGTAGCATAAGGCACACCATAGGACAAGCAAAGCTCCTGAAACCGGATGGTAATCATTGGTTCTCCAGAGCTTGCGATAAGCCATGAGATTAACAGCTGTAAAGCAGAAGATGACTAAGGCGATCAACTCGGAGGGAAACATCATTTCTCCTAATCCCGGTAGGCTCAACTCAAAAGATAAGGGGATAGAGAAAAAGAAAATATTATTGAGGGTATCCATGCCATTCAGCAGGATCACAAAAAAAACAAACAGCGTAGCAATGACGATGGGAGACCAGGGACTTACGCTCAAGGTAAGCAGGGTACAAGCCAACACGGCAAACAAAAACCAGCATGCTTTTTTTGAAAGAGGTGTCACTAAAAAGGGTTAAACGGTTAGTGCCAAATAAATTCAGGCATTAAATCTACTAATAATACCATTGTGAAGGAAATCTCGCTTCGCATTTTTCTGTAAAAATGACTTTTTAACATTAACTTAGCTTTGCTAATTTTAGTATGTCTTTAGCAAAATTATTAAAAAGTTTATTGGAAATATCGGTCTGATTGTCGTGCTTAATTTTTTGATTAAGCCCATCTGGCTTGTTCTGGATAACAAGGTACAAGATACTATAGGCCATCATGATTATGGCGTATTTGCCGCTTTGTTCTCTCTCTCTTTTCTTTTTGCAACACTGTCAGATTTTGGAATCAATCAATACGTGACCAAAAAAATGGCAGGTGAACCGGATAAAATAGAGGAAGTCTTCCCCGTTGCCTTAGGATTTAAGTTACTGTTGATGATTTTTTATCCTATTCTCATGACTGTCATCGGTTTTGTGATGGGCTATACGTTACAGGAGTTGTATTTTCTCTGGCTCTTATCTGTCTTTCAGGCCGCGATACAACTTGTGATGTTTTTTAGAGCAAACTTCCAGGCGCATCAAAAATTCTTCGTGGATTCTTTTGCTTCCATTCTGGACAAAGTATTACTGATTGTGTTTTTGTTGGTGGTCTTTCAGATTCACATCTCTGTAGAAAGTTTCATCTATGCACGTGTATTTTCTATATTGGCAACGATAGTTCTCGTATACATTTTTTACATCTACACGTGTCACTGGCACAATCATTCTTTAAACAGTGCTACACTTTTTCCTCTCATTCGTCAAAGCCTTCCTTTTGCGATGGTCACAGTATTGTATTCGTTTAACGAACGGGTAGACCAGGTCATGATCGAGCGTTTGTTAGGCGGCACGGATTCTGGTTTGTACGCGGGTGCCTACCGCTGGCTGGATGCAGTGATGATGTATTTGTGGATCGTGTTGCCGATGTTCTTCGCACGCTTTGCTTTCCTGAAAGAGGACTCGTTGTCTTTGTACCGCACGTTCAAGATTGGTCATGTCATTGCCTTTCTACCGATGGCGATGATTTCAGGTTTTGTGTTTTTATATCCTGAAAAATTATTTGTGTTGTTTGTACACAGTTCCTTCGAAGAAATTGAAGTGATGTCCAATGTATTGAGCATCCTGTTCATTGCTTCATTGCTTCATGGCCTATTTGCGATCTACAGTACCTTGCTCACGTCTACCGGTTATGAAAAGCAAACCAGCCTCATGATTTTAGTGAGTGTCTTGTGTAACATGTTGCTGAACCTGATCTTTGTTCCGCTGTATGGCATATACGCTTCGGCATGGGCCACGGTAGTTTCTACGGTATTCTTATCTGTGGCGTACATCGTTTACATTCGAAAAAATAACATTGTACAAATTCCAGTGCAAACGATTCTCAAGCTTGCTTGTGCCTTTGGAGTGTTTATGTTGTTGTATTATGGATTGACATTTACATCCATGGCCTGGTATATCAATACCATCCTTGCAGGACTTTTTTTACTCCTTGTTTCCTGGATGTTGGGCTTATTACATTTTAAAGAATTTATAAATAAATCGTAAGGTGAACGTTTACGGCATTCGTCATATATTGTCCCGCTTGTTTCCTCATTTCGTTTGGCGTGGCAGCACTTCGGGCAAAACGCTTTACCTCACCTTTGACGATGGTCCGGTAGAAGGCGTGACGGAATGGGTGTTGGATCTATTGAAAGAAAAAAAAGTAAAGGCGACTTTTTTTGTCGTCGGAGATAACGTGAAGAAATTTCCTGTTGTGATGCAACGTGTAGCCACCGAACAATCTTACGCCAACCATACTTTTCATCATGTGAAGGGTTGGTCCTGTTCTTTGGAACACTACCTGCAGGAAATAAAAAGATGCGACGAAGCGTTGAAGGATGTAACGGGCTATGCTGTTTCTTCCAAACAATCTGCACTGTTTGCCAAACCGCTGTTTCGCCCGCCCTATGGACGAATTAAAGGAAGCCAGGTGAAAGAGGTATTGCCTCAGTATGAAATCATCATGTGGGATGTACTGACCGGCGACTACGACAAGCATTTGAATATTGAACGGGCGTTGCGCAGGAGTTGTCAACAAACAAGACCGGGAAGCATCATTGTGTTTCACGACAGTTACAAAGCAGAGCGACAAATGAAAACCATGTTGCCTCGTTACATCGATTATTGTTTGGAACAAGGCTATACCTTTGAATGGTTATGATCGTGCATTACTTTTACCTCTTCGTAGCAATCGTACTGATCGTCTATTACAGCATGACGCTTGTGCAATTTGTCGTGTTGCTGAGAAAGAAAAAAGATTCACTCGCACTCACACACGAACCGCATGTAGCCGTGTTGATAGCGGCACGCAACGAAGAAGAAAATATCATCCGTTGTTTGGAAGCCTTGGTGCAACAAAATTATCCCAAAGATAAACTGCAGATTCTGGTAGGAGACGATGCTTCCGACGACGACACGGCTGCATTGGTCAGCGAGTTCATGCAACGTTACGATAACATTGAATTGGTTTCCATTACACCTTCCACTCAAACCAACCTCAAGGGAAAGACCAACGTGTTGGCTACGTTGTTTAAAAAAGTCACCGGTGAATTTGCTTTCATCACCGATGCGGACATCGCCGTGAATCCCAACTGGATCAAAGGCATGTTGGCAGGTTTGGAACAGCAACAAGCGGATGCTGCTTCGGGTACGACTTTCGTGGAACACCACAACAGTTTTCAATTGTTTCAAACCATCGAATGGATGGAAGCACTCGGCTTTTTATATACGGCTGATCAGTTGAAGATAAAAGTAACAGCAGTAGGCAACAACATGGTCATCAGTAAAAAATCATACGACGATGTAGGTGGTTATGAAGCCATTCCTTTTTCGGTGACAGAAGACTTGGACCTTTACCTTGAACTCAAGAAAAAAAACTATACACACCGCATGTTCCTCGGTGCACAGGCACTCGTGTGGACGAAAGCGTTGGACAGTTTCAAGGCCTTACTCAAACAGCGTAAGCGCTGGATGAAAGGCGTAGAGCGCACACCTATCATTTGTCAAATGTATTTATCCATTCATGCGTCCTTCCTTTTTTTTATTGTTGCCATCGCGACCTATGATATCTATTTAGGCATAGCCTTGTATTTAGTAGCAGTTGCTACACATGCTATACGTGTAGCCTTGATGTGCAGAGTGACAGAAGTTTCCTTCAAACCTTCCTGGTGGGGACATTTACTGATACTGGAACTGTATCAGTTTTTGTTTACCGTTTGTTTGTTGGTATATTATATCTGGCCCACGGGCATAGAATGGAAGAAGAGGCGATATGTCTAAGATCATAGAAACACATGCCCATTTGTACTCGGAAGAGTTCAAAGCTGACATCGATCAACTGCTGGAACAGGCGCAGTTGGCTGGCGTAGCGCAATTCGTCATGCCTAACGTAGACGAGACCTCTATCGATGGCATGATGGAACTGGAAGAAAAATACAAAGGCATTTGTTATGCCAGCATGGGTTTGCATCCCTGTTACGTGAAGAAAGAATTTGAAAAACAATTGTACCTTGTTGAAGACTGGTTGAATAAACGGAAGTTTGTTTCGGTAGGAGAGATCGGCATCGACTTGCATTGGGACAAGATGACCTTGCCCTGGCAGGAAGAAGCCTTGAAGATACAATTGAAGTTGGCCGCGAAACATCAACTGCCAGTAATTTTGCATACACGCAATGCGTTTCAGGAAACTTACGACATCCTTCAGTCGTTGGCTTTGCCGCAATTGAAAGGCGTGTTCCATTGTTTTTCAGGAACAGTCAAAGAAGCGGAAGCCGCGATAGAACTGGGTTTCCAGCTGGGCATAGGAGGTGTCATTACCTTTAAAAATGGAGGATTGGATAAAGTGGTGACGGAGTTGCCCCTGGAGTCTTTGGTATTGGAAACAGACTGTCCCTACCTGGCGCCGATCCCGCACCGTGGAAAAAGAAACGAACCTTCTTTCATCGCTATCGTAGCACACAAGGTAGCCGAAGTGAAAAACATACCGGTGGAAGAAGTCATCAATAGAACAACTGCTAACGCTAAACAACTCTTTTATGCGCTTTAAGAAAGATCCTTTTTTAGTGAACCGTTCTCCCTTTGGGATTGAAGTATTGGTGATCTATACCGGTGGTACCATGGGCATGGGCATTGGCTCTACAACGAGTAAAGACGAAGTCTTACTGCCGCGTGATTTCTCTCGTTTGTCGGAAGCGGTTCCGGAGTTGCTTCGTTTAAATGCCAACATCACCTTGATCGCTGTAGAGAAGCCTTTAGATTCTTCCAATGTGAAGCCTTCCGATTGGATTGATTTAGCTGTATTGATTGGAGAGCAGGCAGATCGTTACGATGGATTCGTCGTCTTGCACGGTACAGATACTACGGCTTATACGGCTTCTGGCTTGAGCTTCTTGTTGGAAGGGTTAGATAAGCCTGTTGTATTTACAGGGGCTCAATTGCCTTTGGAATCGGTACGTACCGATGCACGGGAGAACTTGATCACGGCCATCATGATTGCCGCGGATCAACACAACAACGAAGCGTGTGTACCGGAAGTTTCTATTTACTTCGATGGTCACTTGTACCGTGCCAACCGTGCCCGCAAGACGCACAGTGCCTACTTCGATGCCTTCGTTTCTTATAACTATCCTTTATTGGCTGAAGCCGGTATTCGCATCGATTACCACCACGCCAATATCCGCAAGCCAGGTAAAACGAAATTCAAATACTACAAAGCGTTAGAAGAAAACATCGTCATCGTTCGTTTCTATCCAGGATTGAAACAATCGGTTTTCGAAGCGCAAACGTCCGATCCGGACATGAAAGGTTTGATTTTGGAAACCTTCGGAATGGGCAATGCACCGACTGATCCCTGGTTGGAACCGACACTGCGCGCCTTGATTGTCCGTGGCGTGGTGATCCTCAACATCTCTCAATGTCCCGGCGGTACGGTGGTACAGGGCCGTTACCAAACGAGTAAACACCTCAAGAGCAGCGGCGTAATCGGTGGCGGAGACATGAGCACAGAAGCTGCGCTAGCCAAAATGATGTTCGTTCTCGGCAACGAACCCTTCAATCAAAACCCGGCCAAATACCTGCAAGAAGACCTGAGGGGAGAATTGACGGAGGAAGAAAGATAGGAGTTGGTAGAACGGAATTTAATTAGTTAATTTGTAGCCCAGTTTAAGAAACAGAAACAGAGCGGAGAAACAGTGCAATCCATTCTTTTGTTTCATTCTGTTTTTTGTACTGCAATTAGAGAGGTGTCCGAGTGGTTGAAGGAGCACGCTTGGAAAGCGTGTAAACGGGTGACTGTTTCGAGGGTTCGAATCCCTTCCTCTCTACTCTTATGAAGCGTAATGTCCATCCTGCATGGGCGTTACGCTTTTTGTTTTTGTAAGAGTAACCATTGAGCTGGTTTCTGCAGAAATAAGGGGTAATTTTTTATTGCAGATTAAGAAATCAAAAGAACTACAGATTTTCTTTATTGATATCTATACTATTTTATAATAGAAAGAGTAGCACAACAAGTTATTTATAATATACTTATTTTTAGGTACTATAATTGAGCAAATAGTTTAGATCTTTATTTAAGAGTGATGCCGTTCAAAAGACGTTGTAATCTTCTTTTGAATTTAGAAAAACAAGAAAAATATTTGATTACAGTAAGAGTTAAAAGTGATAAGTGTTTTCATATAACCACACAATTTTATGCAAAATTCATCAACGTCATTTTTATTTATTGTCTTTTTACTTTTTTTTAATGGCCTTATAGCTCATGCTCAGCAACCGGGTAGCTTGGATACTACGTTTAACAGCATCGGTTCTTTTGATGGAGCAATAAATAGTCTAGCACAACAGGCCGATGGAAAACTTATCGTTGCTGGTAATTTTAAAACACACCGGTTTACAGCCATCAATAAAATAGCGCGCTTGAATTTGGATGGCAGTATCGATGCTAGTTTTCATACAGGCATTGGAGCAGATAACGCTATTCATGCTATCATTGTGCAACCAGATGGCAAAATCATTGTAGGAGGATCGTTTATCAACTATAACTCAGCTGCCGTCAACTACACCACACGTCTGAATGCAGATGGAAGTAAGGATAATACGTTTACAACTGGTACAGCAGCCAATGACACTATCATTTGCATGGCCTTACAACCAGATGGTAAAATTCTAATTGGTGGAGCATTCACTCAATTCAACGGTACAGCCTACAACAGGATTGTAAGATTGAATGCAGACGGAAGTCTAGATGCTAGCTTCTTGCCGGGTACAGCAGCGAACAGTGCGATCAATACCATCGTTCTGCAATCGGATGGTAAGATTTTAACGGGTGGCGACTTTACTCTTTTCAATTCCGTTAGTCAACATTATATCACACGACTCAATGCCGATGGAAGCATGGATACTGGTTTCACCATCGGTACAGGAGCAACTAATCCTGTAAATGCTATTGCGCTGCAATCAGATAACAAAATAATCATTGCGGGTGATTTCACGGGGTATAGTTCTAGTCTTCAAAATGGCATAGTCAGGCTACAGACAGACGGCACAGTAGACCATACGTTCAGCTCGGGTTCCGGACCTGCATACCGCTCCATCAATTCGGTATTGATTCAGTCTGATGGAAAAATAATGGCAGGAGGAGCTTTTACATCTTTCAATGGAACAATTAAAAATTACATCGTACGAATGAATGCAGATGGCACTTTGGATAATAGTTTTTCTACTGGTTTCGGATTTGATAATGCAGTCAATACAATACTTGAGCAAGCAGACGGTAAATTTTTAATTGGCGGTGCATTTTTTTTATTGGATAGCCTAAACACCACGAGTTTAGCGAGGATCAATGCAGACGGGAGCAGCGATGCCACTTTCAATTACGAAAGTGGTCCGAATGAAAGATTAGTAGCAATAGCTGTGCAAAACGATCAAAATATTTTAGTCGGAGGTTACTTTAACAGATACAATGGCATTACGTGTAATTACATCGCTAGACTTACACCTGATGGAGATTTAGATCCAACATTTTCTGCTAGTGGTACCGGTGCAAATAATGATGTAAAAACCATTGTCGTTCAACAGGACAATAAAATTCTCATTGGCGGAGGTTTTACCATGTACAATGGTACTTCAAGACATGCCATTGCACGACTCAATGCAGACGGAAGTTTGGACAATAGTTTTGATCCAGGTACAGGTGCAAATGATTATATCGATCAAATCCTGATACAACTGGATGGCAAAATTTTGATATGCGGTTATTTTAATGCGTTCAACGGTGTTACTAAAAACAGGATCGCCCGCTTGAATACAGATGGAACCATTGACAATACTTTTATAACATCTACTTCCGGAGCTAATGCAACCGTATCACTAATGCTTCTTCAACCGGATGGTAAAATTGTGATATCTGGACAATTTACTTCCTTTAATTCAGTCATTAGAAAGGGACTAGCCAGATTAAATACAGACGGTACACTAGATACCAGCTTTGATCCGGGAACAGGTGTAACCGGTGGTACAATGTACAGTCTCCTTTTGTTGTCGAGTGGCAAAATTCTTTGTGGTGGTGGATTTGAAACGTATAATGGCACTTCGGCAATAGGAATCATGCGCTTAAATACTGATGGCAGTCTGGATAATAGCTTCTCAAGCGGTACAGGAGTGAACTCTGGCATTGGCGTCCGATCTTTTGCCGTACAGGAAGACAGTCTGATCATTGCAGCAGGTGCTTTCACTCAATACAATTCCATCAATAGAAACGGAGTAGTCAGAATAAAAGAAGACGGCAGTATAGACTCTTCATTTGTAAATACAATAGATCCAATAGAGATCAATGTAAATGCAGTCGCTCTAATGGCCAATGGGAAAATCATGATAGGCGGCACACAAAAAAGATACGGGGTAGGCAGCGTCAATTATGTTTGCCGCATCTACGGTGCTACAGAGACAGTAGTTACAGCCACTACAACAGCTGATGAAGATCAAGCGACGAACGCATTGAACTTTTATCCCAACCCAGCTAGTCATTTTGCATTGGTGGAAATGCCAGTAGATATGCAAGGTGGGAAATTAATGATTTACACGCTTCAGGGACAAGAAAAATACCAGGTGCAGCTCGACTCAGCCAACACTAAAATAGACCTGCAGCATTTTGCGCAAGGAATCTATCTATACGAATACTCCAATGCATCCAAAGGATTGATCAAAGGAAAATTTATTGTTCAGTAAAAGTAAATCCATCTACTTTTAACTGTGCTATTTATTTGGAAGCACGGGAGGTGCATAGTTTTGAACCCGCTGGCGCCGATATCTATCGGTGCCTCTTCACATAGGGCATCTGCCTGGGCCCTTTAATTACAACGAATCCCTCTTACGCGAGCATCCGAACCTATCAGCGCCGCAATCCACCAATTAACCGGCAATAGTCCAGGCTCGCTGATATAATAATCGCGGGCATATTCTATTGCCGATTTAATGCCAATTGATTTAGGATTATTATTTACTTCGCTAAATAAGTTAAGCCACCATCCACAAGAAGTTCCGCACCCAGCATAAACGATGAATCGTCGGAAGCCAGGAATACCGCTGTTTTGCCGATGTCAGAAGGTTGCCCAATCCGGCCTATCGGCATTCCATCCGCAAAGTGTTTTTTTATCGCATCAATTTGTTCTGCGGGAACAAACTTCTCAAATGCCGGTGTATCTGTTGTACCGGGTGTGATGACATTGGCTCTGATTTTTCTGCCTAACAGGTCACTTGAAAATGCTTTGGCAAAAAAGATGACAGCCGCTTTGGCCGCACCGTACAGCGTAAAAGAGGGATAGGCCCTGTGTGCGGCATTGGATCCGATCAGAATAATAGAACTACCGTCATTCATATAGGGGAGTGCTTTATGAACCGTGAAGTAAACACTTTTCAGGTTGAGGTCCATGGTCTTGTCATAGTCGGCTTCGCCAATAGTTGCAACAGTTCCTACAACTCCACCACCAGCGTTGGCAACAACCACATCTATTTTGCCAAATTTTTCTGACGTCTCCTTGAACACTCTCTCCAGGTCGGAAAGGTTAGTGACATCGGCATTAATGGCTATAAAATTTTCTCCAAGTTGAGCCACAGAACGATCTAACGTTTCCTGATTTCTGCCGACAATAGCTCCTGTTGCACCTTCGTTTTTAAATGCTTCAGCAATACCAAACCCTATACCGCTATTGCCGCCAGTGATCACGGCCACTTTGTTTTTTAGCTTACTCATATTTTTATTTATTTAAATTGGTGATGAACTAAGTAAAATTTAAAAACCATACAAACCACCCGAAACGGAAATGTTCTCTCCCGTAATCCATGCGGCATCATCGGAAGCAAGAAATACGGCCGCTTTAGAAACATCTTCGGGTTGACCTCTACGACCAAGCGGTGTATGGGTAATGAACATTTTTTCTGCCTCGCTACCTGTAGTAACGCCTGCATTCGTTGCACCTTCTGTTTCCGTAGCACCTGGCAAAATAGAATTGACACGAATGTTTTTTGCACCCAATTCTTTCGACAAGGAAATCGTTATGGCATTGATTGCCGCTTTAGTGGCAGAGTATAACAAGACCCCCGCCATCGGAAGTTTACCTGCAACAGAGCTGATGTTGATGATACTGCCACCCTTATCACTAAACAGGGGCAAGGATTGTTGGATAGCCAGTGTCGCACCCAGAACATTGGTGTCGAAATGCTGGTGAAAATTTTCTACCGAGACCTGTTCAATCGGTACATATTGCTGGTGCGCTGCATTGTTGACCAAAATATCCAATGTGCCAAAAGCTTTCTTTGTTTCTTCAAATAGTCGGATGACATCGGCTTCTTTTGATATATCGCCTTGTACCGCAATGGCAATTCCTCCCTTGTCAGTTATCGTTTTCACCACTTGATCCGCTGCTTCTTTACTGGAAGCATAATTGATGACAACCTTTGCCCCTTCTTCGGCAAAGTGTTTGGCGATAGCGGCACCTATTCCTTTTGAACCACCTGTAACTACGGCTACTTTGTTTGTTAATTTCTTCATCATCGTATTTTTTTCTTTATTTGTTTCGGAAAGATACTATCAATAGTTTATATTCGTAACCATTACAGTGTATTCTGGTTACTATTGGGTAACTACTAATTTTAAAAAACATGAGAGACGAGAACTTTTGTAATTCAAATTGTCCATTTACAAGAGCCATTGGCACTATTGGCAATAAATGGAAACCGATCATTATTAATGTGATGGGAACCCGTACGATTCGCTTTGGTCAATTAGATGCCATCATACCCAACATCTCAAGGAAAGTATTAACCGAACAATTAAAAGAGTTGGAAGAAGATGGATTACTAGAAAGAATAGCCTATAAGGAATTACCACCAAGGGTAGACTATAAGTTATCTGAAAAAGGATTAGCGTTTCTACCTATATTAGAAGCCATCAAAAAATGGCAAGGTAAGTTTGAGAAAATAGAAACTGTGAATAGTAATTAATTTAGCTTGTGTTTTTAAACAAAAAAAGAAAGCTGAAATCGTGTTGCTTTTTCTCTTTTATCGCGGAATTGCTGCTTCATAAAATCCCCCGCTAGTATAAATAACTCATTTTAATATCCCATAAGTACAAAGTAAAAGAAATGTTGTTTATTGTTGTCGTATATACTATATTTACAACAACAATATAAATAACTACAACATGAGACGATTAGAATTTGCCTCTCTTCAAGTAAGAGACTTAGAAGTTTCAAAAGATTTCTACACCAACAAATTAGGATTTGAATTATCAGAAACGACCAATCCTGCAGCTTGTATTTTCAAGTACAACAAAGGCGAAGCAAGTTTTGCCATCAGAACGCCCATTGGAAATATAGACGGCAAAGAATTGGGCATCGGTACATCACTTTGGTTTGCTATCGATGAAACAATTGAAGCATTACAAAGCCAATTGATTGAAAAGGGTGTCACACTTTTAGGCACCATCAATCCAACACCTTTTGGTAAAACACTCCTAGCAAAAGACCCGGACGGATACGTGATTACATTTTTAGAACAGAACTAAAAATCAATAAACATGAATAATAGAGCAACAAAATATTGGATCATTGTGGCCTCCAAAGACCATGTTCAACATGGAATAGCAGAAGGATTTGCACAAGCCTGCCATGGAAAATCTTCGCCCTTAAAAAGAATGAAGAAAGGAGATTTTGTGATCTATTATTCAGGGAAGCAAATCCTAGGGAAGCCCGATAAATGTCAGGAATTTACAGCATTGGGAAAGGTAATAGACGATGAAGTCTATCAGGTTCAAGTTTCGGAAGACTTTTGCCCTTCAAGACGAAACATTGAATTTTTGAAAAGTAAAGACATTTCCATTCTTCCTTTAATTGATGAGTTAGATTTCATTCCAAACAAAAAAAGTTGGGGTTATCCATTTCGTTTTGGTTTCTTTGAAATTAACTCACACGATTTCGATTTAATCTCATCACACATGCTTCAATACCATTATGCCTAAAGAAATTGAATTTCATTTTAAAAGACCAAACGACAGTCCTGGTTATTTATTGGGGCAGGTAACCATGCTTTGGCAGCGCAAAATAAAAAAAGTTCTGGACCCATTAGACTTGACACAGACTCAATTTGTATTGCTGGCAGCTTTGGGTTGGCTTTCAAAAAAAAGCGATGCAGTGACACAAGTTGACATTGCCACTCAAAGCAATGCAGATAGAATGATGGTATCAAAAGTGTTGCGAACATTAGAAGAAAAAGCTTTTATAACACGACAGGAACATGAAACCGATACAAGAGCGAAAACCATTCGATTGACAACTAAGGGAGCAATCGTTTTACAAAAAGCCCTCATTGAAGTAGAAAATATGGACCTGGAATTTTTTGGTACATTAGAAACTAAACTTTCATCATTCAATAAAAATATGGTACTGCTGATTGACAAAAACAAGAACGAATAAAGGCGCTAGCATGGTGGAACGATTTTTTATCTGCTGGCACGAGCAGCCTGCTCGTGCTGCAAAGTACATAGAGCGTCCTACTCGGGGATACTTGAATAACTAAAGCAGGATGCTCGTACCAGCGGAATCTGTTGGAAACCTGTATCTGTAGGCATAGTGCACGCTTGCCGTATCGTTCGGCATAGGATTTGTTGACGGAGAAGATGAAGGATTCGAATGAGGAATCGCTACCCGAAACAAGCGTAAACTCAATGGAGAATCTTTCCTGTACATAGACAAAGCCCCATGAATCTGTTCTCCATTTTCTCAAAAAGAAAAAAAGTATTCCTGATGGGAATGTTTTTTATTTGCTCTACGCACTTATTTGCACAAAATAAGTTAGAAACCGACGAAGGAATGTTTACTGCGGTGGCTTCCCAGGATGTCAACACACGGAATGCCATGCTTACCGCAAGCCAATACCCTCAGGTGTTGAATGACATTGCACAGTCCAGGCAACGGTCTCAAGGGGCCTTTCAGTCATTGGTCGGAAACTTTGGCCGTGAAAAACAAGGTTGGTTTTACGAACTGACCCGTTATCCTGATTTGCTGCATAAGCTGGCCATCCAACCGCAGAAGAGCAGCAAAAGCGATATTTTTGCATTGCTCCCTAGCCAGGACAAGACGCTGCAGGATGCCGCCTGGAACCTCTACCGCCACCATCATGCAGACATTGTGGAAGCAGACAATCTAAACATCCAGGCACAAAATAATTTTAACTCTACCATACAGGGATTGGACTCGCATACACAGGATGCATTCCGTTTACTATCGGACCATCCCGATGTATTGATGCTGCTGACTGACAATATTTCCCTGGCTGAAGATCTGGGACATCAGTACGCTGCGAACCCCAGTGGTTTTTCACATCAACTGGCACTGAAGCACGACAGCCTCGCCATTCAAAACCAACAGGAAATTGCCGACTATAAAAAACAAATGGCAGATAATCCGGGTGCACAGCAAGAAATGAATCAGGCCGCACAGGATTTTGCGAACAGCAACGGTTACATGCTGCCGAACAATCAAAACATTGGCAACAATTACTATTACGTCAACCCTTATTCTTACTGGTTTGGATACCCGTATTGGTATTCATCTCCTTTATGGTATCCCAACGCTTATTGGGGATCATTCGGTTTTAGTTTTGGTTTAGGTGGACTTGGTTACTATGGATTTCCTGCCTATGGATATTCAAATTGGTTTTTCCATGGAGGTTACTGGAGATACCCGCATTTGTACAGGGCTTACGGTGCCTACTATAGAAACAACATGGGCGGGTACCGCGGATACTATTCACCGAATCATGCCTTCATGCAAGGTGCACATGATCACTTCACTCCCAATTACCATCCAAGATCTTCAAATTTCAATCCCGGCGTAAGGAATAATAACAATCCAAGAGGGAACTATGGAGGTAATGGGAATTACAACAACAGAGGCGGTGGCAATTACCAGGGTGGTGGTGCGCGTAACAACAACTACTACCAAGGTGGTGGACGCAACAATTACCAAGGTGGTGGAGGCGGTATGAGAAACAATTATAACAACATGCCTCATAACAATTTCTCCGCACCTCATTACGGCGGCAGCTTTAATGGCGGGTTTGGCGGATCACGAGGTGGCGGCGGATTTGGTGGCGGTGGAAGAGGAGGATTCGGTGGAGGCGGAGGTCGCAGTGGTGGAAGAAGATAGCATCGTAAAAAAAACAGTCACGTTTTATAAAGTGACTGCTTTTTTATTTATAGGATGCAATGCTTGTAATAACCGATGATTTCATTTGAAGAATGGAGGTATAAAATTACAATGGCCTCTTGTAATTCTATTAGGTCTTTACCGGATTTTTTTCTTTCCTCTCTGCTCTTATGAAGCGTAATGTCCATGAGGTATGGGTATTACGCTTTTTGTTTTTTAGAGGACCAGGACAATGACATGAAATCTTGGCTCAAGTTGATCTGACATCGGCACGCCCCATGTGTCGATGTTTTAATAAACACGGCACTGTACGGGTTTTGTCCGAAGTATAAATGTAAGATCGTATGGTACGTATTGTATTTATACTATTAAATCCAGCTATTATTATGAAACACACGATGAGTTTATCGTTAAGGATTGCCCTGTTGTTGGCGCAATTACTTCTTTTATTCGACCAACAAGAATTTTTAGTCCAGCCTATACTTACAGTCGATCCTGAATAAAATCAATACAAAGTTTTACATAAACTATGGAAGGGAATGACTTATTGCTGTATGCTTTACTTAACCAGTTACACCTACAAAATAATTTTTAACATTTCAAAAAACTAAACTTATGAACATACAATTACCTAATGATTGGAATAGAACTTTCAACACATGGAAAAAATGGATAGGGATTGTCCTTATTGGATTGATACCTTATTATTCTCAAGGACAATCCTGCATGTATAATAATGCATCCAGCACCACCGATTTAATCAACGCTCGCGGCGCAGGATTTACAGAAATGATTGTGGCGCTATGGTCGGTTCAACCTAACGGAGATATCACATGGGGAAGTAATGTGATCTGTTCCAATGGAGCATACACGATGGATAATTATGTGGAGCAATACTCGAAAAACATGAACGAGATGAAAGGAGCTCCGGGTTCGAGTATCAAAAGAATTGAAGTTGGTATTGGTGGTTGGGGGAATACCAGTTATGATAATGTTCGCAACTTAATTAATTCACAGGGAACAGGATCAGGTAGTATACTCTATCGAAATTTTGCTGCTCTTAAACGCGCCATTCCAGCGATAGACGCAGTGAACAATGACGATGAAAATACCTACGATTTGAATACTACTGTTGCTTTTGGTGTCATGCTGGCAGACCTAGGATTTAAATATACCTTGGCACCCTACATGAACAGAGGGTTTTGGCAAACCGTAGTAAGTCAGGTGAACAGTCAAAGAGCGAATCAAATTGACAGAATGTATGTACAATTATATGCTGGCGGAAGAGGAAATAATCTTTGCGATTGGAGATTCGGTGTGCCTGTTTGGGCGGGCTATTACGACGTAGAAGATTCATACAGTCACATACAATCAGATCTGGCTACTCAAAAAAATAATTGCAGTGCGGTAGGTGGATTCATGTGGTTTGATTGGGGAAATGACAAAAGAACTTATTCTGACATCATTAACGGTGTATACGGAGTAAACGTACCTGCTCGTATAAGCGCTTCAACCGGGCTTGTCACTACGTATGTTGAATTTAACGCACAAGGTTATTCAGCAGGTTTTGCTCTCGGCGATTATAATATAAACGACATCAAGAATACAGGTATGCCTAATGATGCGATTTCTGGTATCCATATCCCACAAGGGATTAAAGTGACCTTGTATGCCGATGCCAATTTTAGTGGCACTTCCATCGATCTCACCAGTAATGTAGACGTTTTCAGCAGTCAATGGAATAACCAGGTATCTTCTATGCGTGTAAGAGCAAACGGAGATCCAAGTCTGGATGGACAAACTTTTCTGTTGCGAAATCATAACAGTAATCTGTATCTGGATGTACCAGGTGCAAGTACTGCTGATGGCGTACAGTTGCAGCAATGGGGCCTTAACGTTTCGAATAGTCAGCGATTTAAATTTACGAATTTGGGAGATGGACTTTACTCCATTCAAAATGTGAACAGCGGAAAAGTGATTGATGTGGACGGCGCGAAAAATGACAATGGTACAAAAATTCAGCAATGGGGAAATGCCAATGGAATCAATCAGAAATTTATCGCTTATAAAATGAGCGATGGTTCTTATAAATTTATTATACCGTACAATGGTCATGTAATGGATATGCCAGGATGGCCAACAAATCAGGGTGGTCTTGTGGCTGAGTATGAAAATTTCAGTGTGGATGGACAGTATTCAGGGATGTGGTATCTTGAACCTTCTCCTGATCCGAATACAGGTGTTGTCTCTGCCTACACAGATCCCAATGGAGGTGGCTATTCTACAGGCTTTGCAGTAGGCGACTATACTTTGGCTGCTATGAAAGCAAAAGGATTTCCAGATAATGTAATGTCATGTTTACGTATTGCAGAAGGCTTTAAGGTGACTCTTTATTCAGACGATAATTTCACTGGTAATTCTATTGACTTAACTTCTGGTGTGGAAGTTTTCAGTAGTCAATGGGACAATCAAGTGTCCTCTATTCGTGTACGTCCAAATGGTAATCCTAATTTGGCTGGTACTTATTATGTGAAAAATGGAATGAGTGGTTTGTGTATGGATGTATGGGGCTTGGCTACCAATGATGGAGCGGGCATCATGCAAGGCGCATTTAATGGAGGAGCCAATCAGAAGTTTAAATTTGTTCACTTAGGAGATGGTGCTTATAAAATCATTTCGCAAAATAGTGGCAAAGTAATGGACGTTACTGGTGCTAGTCAGAAAGAAGGCACTCTTATCGTACAATGGTCAGATGCCGGTGGACAAAATCAAACCTTCATATTGGTCGATGCCGGTAATGGTCTTGTAAAACTGATAGCAGAACACAGTGCTAAAGTAGTAGAAGTATCTACCAATAATAGCGGAGAGCAACTTCACCAATGGTGGAATGCAGGACAAGCCAATTCCACCTGGTCATTAGTACCAGTAGTCATCACAGTAGTGACCGGAAACGGCGATGGCTTAACAGGCAATTACTTCAACGGGATGAATTTTGAAACACCGGTTTACAACCGAGTAGATGCGAACATCAATGTTGATTGGGGCAATGGTTCACCGAATGCAGCAGTGAATGCAGATCAGTTCTCAGCCAGATGGTCAGGTCAGATCCAACCAAAGTATTCCGAGAACTATACGTTTCATTTGAACACCGACAACGGTAGAAGGTTATGGATCAATGGTCAATTGATCATCGACAAATGGATAGACGATTGGGGGATAGATTATACCGGTACTATTGCGTTGGTAGCTGGTCAGAAGTATGACATCAAGTTGGAATACTTTGAAAACTATGGAGGAGCAAATGCGAAATTTGAATGGGAGAGTACAAGCCAAAGCAGAGAAGTAGTACCACAATCCCAATTGTATTCCAATCCACTGCCTACAGTGAGCATCAGTTCACCTTCCAACAATGCGACATTGAATGCAGGTACAATCACCATCAGTGCCAACGCCAGTGACAATGGAAGTGTGAGTAAAGTAGAGTTTTATAATGGTGCTGCATTGCTTGGTACTTCAACAGCTAGTCCATACAGCTATAGCTGGACAGGAGTAGCAGCAGGTAGTTATAACCTAACGGCTCGCGCTACAGATAACCAAGGAGGAATAACCGTATCCAGTACAGTAGGCATCACTGTTAAGGCAGTGACAGTAGTGAATAAACCACCGGTAGTGACATTGACTTCACCTGCAAACGGATCTAGTTATAATGCCACAGCAAGTATTACCGTATCAGCGACAGCATCGGATGCAGATGGCTCAGTGGTGAAAGTGGAGTTTTACAATGGAGCAACGTTGTTGAGCACGAGCAGTTCGAGTCCCTACAGTTATACCTGGACAGGAGTAGGCGCGGGTACTTATACCTTGAGTGCAAAAGCCTACGACAACAGTGGAGCGGTAACTACATCCGGTTCTGCGAACGTAACGGTAAACAAGGTAGTAACAAATGCTTGTTCTGGTGTATCGGCCTATGTGGAGAACAACGGTTATGTAGAAGGCAGCAAAGTACAAAATGCAGGCTCCTTGTATGTATGTAAACCATGGCCTTATTCAGGCTGGTGCAACGGAGCGGCTTGGGCCTATGGACCAGGAACAGGTGCTTACTGGACGGATGCCTGGACATTGGTGAGCTCTTGTACAGGAAGAACAGGTCAGACGAATGAAGTTGCAAGTACTGACATGGAAGAAAATGCTATGGTGTATCCAAACCCAGCAACAGATCAAATCACTGTTCAAGTAACTACTACCGCTCAAGTATCTGTATACAACAGTCAAGGTGCAGAAGTGCTTCCTTCTTCTTCTATTGCTTCTACTCAATCAATAGACATCAGTAGTTTAGCAGCAGGCATGTACTTAGTGAAAATACAAACGGGATCGGATGTGATTACACGTCAGGTAGTGAAAAGATAATCCATCATTTTAAGGAGGACAGAAAGTAGTCGATGGAAACATCGGCTACTTTTTTCATAATACAGCTAATTTGTATCGGTTATTGATTGTAAGTAGATCCTGCTGAAAAAAAGTTAGCAAATTGAGTGCTCCGCAATGTAAGTGTGAGTTTGAATGTGAAGTATATGGTCTCAATACTCATCACTCGAACTCACACTTTTTGTGTGTGATAGTAGATTGGTAAGATTATTTCAAATGTAACCCTTTCAAAAATAACACAAGGGTAAAGTAGACGGAATCATTTTTAAATGATAATTGAAAAGAGAAGAAGTTAATTTTTGCTGCTACCAATTTCTCTTTTCAGTTCTTCCATCATTTTGATGATTTTATCTAATTTTTCAATTTCCATGATGTTCAAGCTTTTTTGTAACTCCTCAATTTCCAGTTTGGCATCCAAATTAGTTTGATAATCCGCATGGGCATGAACTCTGTCTCTTTCATTCTGTCTGTTTTGTGACATCATGATCACTGGGGCTGCATATGCGGCTTGAGTGGAGAAAAGAAGATTAAGTAATATAAAAGGATAAACATCCCAGTGATAGAAAAATCCTACGAGATTCAATACCATCCATAGCACAACCAAAATAGTTTGTATGATGATGAATGTCCAGGAACCCATACCACTTGCAATAGAATCAGCCAAGCGGTCTCCTATGGGTAAACTATCAACGTGTTTTGCGTGCCAGTTATTTTTGTGTATCATATTTTGCTATTTTTTAATATAAATAAAAGTAGGATTTTAAATTCTAAGTAGCATTCCTTTATTATTTTATAAGTGTAAAATTGTCAAGGAAAGTGGACCATCACTATTAATATCTAGTATTAAAAGGGTGAATAGTAGCTTTATGTAAGTTATTGATAGTAAGTAAATCTTGACTTAAAAAGTTCGCAAATGGAATGCTCGCCCTACTCTTATAAATCGTAATATCCATTAAGTATGGATGTTACGCTTTTATTTTTTATAGGAGTAACGGTATTCGATTATGCGCGACATTTATGTTGTATTGCAGGTTGTCTTTAAGATCTCGGATCAACTCATCAAATAAAGCATCAAAGTTTTATCTTTTGTTATATTGAGATGCATGTATTGCTGCATGAAAGAAGGGTGTTCTATTAATTATTATCCATTCCGCCACCATCAAAGTTATTATTGTTTGGCTTCGGAGTTTTTTTGTTTTTTGAAATAGAACTTCCTTTGCCAAATTTGTAAGTGAAGTTTATAGTAAGTACTCGGCTCTCTCTCTTTCTGAAAATATGCGTAGAGAAGTCGGGCCCGAAAGCAGTACTGTGAGTATTCCTTGTATTGAAGACATCAGATAGATTAATGGTAAGGACACCTTTAGATTTTAGAACATCTCTTTTTAAACCCATATCTACGCCGTTGTTGCCAAAGGTAGTTCCTTGTAGGGTAACAGCTGACCCCATATAGTTTCCTGTTATCTGTAGATCTATACTCTTTACTATTTTGGTGCTTATAATCAATTTGCCAAAGTAACTGTAATTACTATTGCTGATGTCTATGTTTTGATTGCTCCCTTGAATAACATTCCTGTAAGCGTTGGCATTGGCAGTCACATTTAATTTTTTTAATAGCTTTATTTTACCAATGAGTTCAATACCGAAGTTTTGGGCACTGTTCAAATTGTAAAATTGAGTGACAGATACATCTTGTGCATCCACCGAAGTGACACGTTGTATGGTTCCATTAATTTGTCTGTAATAAAGAGACGAAGAGAACGAATGATTATCCCACGTTTTTATAAAAGACAAATCGAAAGAATGGACATATTCTGGGTTTAGGTAAGGATTTCCTTTTGATAAATTTAAGGGGTCAGAATAATTAGGAAAAGGGTTCAATGCTTGACTGTTTGGCCTGTTGATTCTTCTGCTATAACTCAATCGTAATTCCCTTTCAAAAGATAATTTTTTAGCAAGGTAAGCACTGGGAAAGAAATTGGTATAACTGCGTTTATGATCCTGATTCAATGTGGTTAAATCTGCATCGATAAAAGCTTGTTCCACTCTAAGTCCGATCATTCCACTGAAATTTTTTGCAAAGTTTTTTTGTACTATACCATAAGCAGCATTAACACTTTCACGATAAATAAAACGATTGGTTTTAGTATCATCCTGCACATAAGTAGAAGTAGGGTACTGAAGACTATCTGCAATTAAATTATAGTCTAATATGCGTAGCGTTGATTTAAAACCGGTCTCAAATTTTGTTGTAGCAGAGTAGGGTACTGTATAGTCCGTTTGAAAAGTGTAAATACTATTTTGTGAAAGGGGTCTAGTATGAGATAAAGAAGCTACTGAGAAGGAATCGTTAGCCATTACATGATCTCCTTGATTGAATGTATTAATCGTATTCGTTTTTGTATAAGAGCCAGATCCGCTGATGTAAAGTTCTTTATCCGGATTTAAAAATGTTTTTCGATAGTATGCACTTCCTCCTGCATTGTATCCATCTTGTCGTTGAATGATGTCTCTTACTCTGGTTTTATAAATTGTACGAGAGGAATCTATAAAGTCATAATTTAAGATTTCTTCTTCGTCACTATGGTTGTAACTTCCGAGGGCTGTCAATCCTATGGTTTGACTCGTATCAATAGTGTAATCAAGTGTTGTAGATAAAACATTTGAAGTAGAATAGTTTTCCTCTTGTTCGTATTGGTTGATGGAGTTATCAGATTGGCCAGATACAAAGTTATCTCTTAAGTTACTTCCCATTTGCCAACGTTGTCCATAGCGTGTACCATAATTTGCGGAAAAATTCCATTTACCACTTCTGAAATTCAAGGAGGTGGCACCATTGAATTTATTTATGCTGTTGTATTTGTGAAAGGATTCATTCCATTGGTCTCGAGTACCAAAGCCACCGGTAACACTTCCATTCGTGCCAAACCTTGCATTCTTTTTTAACACAATATTAATAATGCCCGACATCCCGTCTGGATCGTAACGAGCCGAAGGATTGGTGATGATTTCTACACGCTCAATTGTACTGGCAGGAATTTGATCCAATACAGCTTGTCTGCTATCGCCCGTGAGACCAGATGGTTTTCCATTGACCCACACCGTTACGTTACCACTACCTCTCATGCTAATGTTACCATCTATATCAACACTCACAGCGGGTATTTGTTTGAAAACGTCTGTGGCAGAACCACCGGCAACAACAGGATTCTTATCTACCTCAAATACGTTTTTGTCCATGCTCATAGAAAATTGTTCCCTTTGCCCAGTGACTACTACTTCCTCCATATTCTGAATAGCCGGTGCTATTGATATATTCCCTAAATCAATTTTTGTATTACGAGAATTGATTGTAATCGTATCAGATAAAAAGGGTTTGTAACCAATGAATGATGCTTTAAGAACGTAATGTCCTGTTTTTACTTGATCTATCGCAAACATTCCTTTTTCATCAGATAATGCACCGATAACCATATTACTGTCTTCAACAGATAATAAGCCTACCGGGGAGTATTCTACAGGCTTTCCACTTTGACTATCTATGATGATTCCTTTAACAATACCGGTTGAAGTTTGTGCATGAAGTAATGAAGAGGAAAGGATGTGTAAAATGGTAACAAGAAAGAATAGCAGATGTATCTTTGTTTTTTTGTTAGGCATTTATAAAGTGGATTTACTATTTTATTTTTTTTAATAAAAGAAGGCTTCTTGCATTTGATCTTTTGTTACGAAGGTACTATAAGTCATCATTGCTTTTATCTGTAACGAGTCTTTTTAATTTTTATTTTTTCATAAAAAAAATTAAGCTGTAGAATTAATTGGCATTTCAGAAATATTACAGATTCACTTGCTAATATTAAAATGAATTGTAAAAAATCATATTAACTATCAATAGTAGACTTCATTCAAACAACTGCGAAATATATCGTTGTCATGTTTTGTTTTTGTAAGACTTAGCTCTTTGATTGTTGTACTGTGTTTTACTATCTACCATATGTTCAAATCCAATCAGAGTGTTATGGTACAGCTACAACCAGGGCGGAAGAAGGGAAAGTTGAAGATTAATTTTGACTTCAATACTAATTGTTACTTCTCTTACTCAATACACACTGATTCTAATGAGAGGTAATTATAATACGGTTTTCATTCCATTTACTTTGTACAAAAAAGCTAGAACTAATGAATAGATTATCTGTTTTAATGAGTGTTTTTTCTGTTATTCTTTTTAATCTGTCTTTGTCTCATGCACAAAGTTCAGGGTATAAAGTGTCTCAAAAGGTAGCCATTGCAGGGGATGGGAAATGGGATTTTCTAACTTTTGATCATGAATCAAGAAGGTTATATATATCACATGGAAGCAAAATGCAGGTGTTGAATGTTGACACGAAAGAAATTGTAGGTGAAGTTGAAAATACTCCTGGTATACATGGTATTGCAATTGTTCCTGAATTAAATAAAGGATACACAAGCAATGGGAAGGATACGACAGTCACCGTATTTGATCTTACATCTTTTAAAACGATTCAAAGAATTAAGCTAAAGGGGCAAAGTCCAGACCATATTATTTATGATACGTTTTCAAAAAAAATATTTGTATTCAATAATAAGAGTAAGGACGTAAGTATTATAGATCCAGCCAAGGACGTTGTTATCCATACCATAGATCTGAAAGGTAAACCGGAACTAGCAGTTTCTGATGAGAATGGCAGAGTGTATGTCAATTTAGAAGATAAAAATGAAATCGTAGTAATAGATTCTAAAACATTCGAAGTTAAAAGTAAATGGTCTCTTGCTCCAGGAGCTGAACCTACCGGATTGGCTTTTGATAAAAAAAATAAACGTCTTTTTGCAGGTTGCTCCAATAAACTTTTGGTAGTTGTCGATGTAGAAACTGGAAAAGTAATGACTACTTTGCCTATAGGAGAAGGAGTGGATGGAGTAGCATTTAGTCCATTAGAGAAATTAATATTTTCCTCTAATGGTGATGACGGTACGTTGACAATTATTAAACAAAATACAGCAGATCAATATTCGGTTGTGGAGAATGTATTGACGCACAAGGGGGCTAAAACATTAGCCTTTGATGAGAAAAAAAATACGGTATATTTATCTTCAGCTGAATATAATGCTCCGTCTGATGGAAATCTTAAGCCAACAATTATCGCCAATTCATTTGGAATACTCTTTGTTAGTAAATAGAAATATATTCGAATGTTACATATAGTGACAATTATATATAACATTCGAACGCGTATTTTTTGTTGTATACTATTTACTATTAACAGAGTGCTAGTGATTAGTAGAGATTTGTTGCAATGCAGCAGCAGGGGACTAATGGACTCTTCTTGTTTTGGAATTGTTGAACCCTTTTGTTTTTGAGTTCAATCTCGGCTCAACCTCGGGACAAGGTCGGGAGAAAGTCGAGAGAACCTCGGCAGAAGACCGTCGCAAAGAGGTGTCAACCTGATGGCATCGTGAACAGGATCTTTCGAAGAATATTATACACATCTCTCGAGTACACATTGGATAAAAATAAGAAGAGACAGAGTGCTGTTGTTTTCATGCAAAGAGCTGCTTTATCTTTGTCCATATTTTTATAGTTTATTTTTAATGATCCTTTTAGGATCTCACTTTAATTTTTTTTCTATGGCACAACAACGTGGACTTATTAAACTCGACGGTAGTATTGACGGTATGACTTTTTACCGAAGCAATGGAATGGATCTGGTGCGCAGCACTTACGGACCGGATAAACAGACCATACAAACACATCCGAACTATGTGCGTGTGCGTGAAAATAATCAGGAGTTTGGAGGATCATCTGTCATCGCTAAAGCGTTGCGTGCAGGATGGGGAGCGGTATACCGGCACATGGCCGTAGGCGCTACGACTTTTCGTACAGTAGGATTGATCAGGAAGATACTTGGAAGGGGAGAAGGTATCAGAGGACAACGTATATTCGATCCGGTACGTTTGGCATCTATGCTGATGAATTTTTCATTTTCTAAAACAGCAGCATACGATCGTATTTGTCTTGTGCCGTATCAAGCAATTGTCAATGCAGAAAGAAATGAAGTGACTTTTCTTTTTTCTGATGTCGATACCCACCGGATGATTGTCGCACCTCAAGGTGCCACGCATTTTCGTTTGATCAATTTAGTGAGTGTGTTATCGACGTATGCTTATCAGCAAACGACGTCAAGGTATGAACCAACGGAAGCGGCTTACAACAGCAAGAGCAGTTGCAATACTTCTGACTATATACCGTTGCTGGGATCAACAGGAGCGTTTGCGATTGTTTCTGCTATCGATACAGTCATGACCATGTTGCCTGCTGACAGTGCGTTGATCTCCACCATCGGTATAGAATTTTACGAGGACCTGAATGGCATGAAATACTTATTCTCTTCTGGACATGCCATGAAGGTGCAGGCGGTATATTAGGAGAGGAGTAATGGAACGCAATCTGTATGTCATCCACTTTCAGTGGACGACATACAGATTTTGATCACATCAACACTTGATACCCATTAATCAATCGCAATACTTTCAACGCCTTTTTCAAAAGCGGTTTCTTTAATGCCCTCGATTCTTAAACCTTCGGCACGAATAAATGTAACGTCTGTAATGCCGATAAATCCGAGTAAGAATTTTAGATAGGGACTAACAAAATCGAAAGACTGAAACTTACCTTCAGAATAGACACCGCTTGAAGCAATCGCAACATACGCCTTTTTGTTTTTCAAAAAACCTTCAGGTTGTCCATTTTCATCGTACCGGAAAGTAATTCCTGGTCTTACAATGTGGTCTAAGTATGCTTTCAAGGTAGAAGGAATGGCAAAGTTATAGAAGGGTGCGCCAATCACGTAGATGTCCGCTTCCTGCATTTCTGCAATCGCTTCCTCTGAAATCTTAATGGCCTGAACATGTTCAGGTGTGTGATTTTCAGCGGGCGTGAACCACGAGCCAATTTGTACCTCTTCTAAATGCGGAAAAAGAGTTGTGGTCAGGTTTCGTTCTTTCAGTATGCTATCAGGATACTTTGCTTTAATTTTTTCAATAATACTATTTCCGAGTTTTTTGGTTACGGATGCTTCGCCTTGCGGGCTTGAAATAATGTGCAATACTTTTTTCATGATTCTGATTTTTTTAATTTGAATAATAGCTTCTTAGGCGTTGCTTGTTTTAGTGTAAGTCACATAAGACACCATCAATATGACCAAAACAACTAATGGTGCGATGGTGTGAAAGGTGGAGTCGTTGCAACAGATGTGCGAAATAATGGCAGAAACGAAACTGATTGCCAAACCGATGTAAGCGGTTTCTTTCAATAAACGAACAGGAAGCCAAAGTGCAATAGCAGCAATGAATTTAGCAATTGCCAATTCCACCCTGAAATAATCCGGAAACCCTAAATGCTGAAATGCTTGTTTTAATTCGGGCTTTGTCAAATAAGCATAAGTCGAAAATAACATGGCAAAAGACATCAATCCTGTTGTAGCGTAGTAAGTAATTTTTATTGCTTTCATATGTTTTATTTTTTGGTGTTGCAAACATATGTATATTTGCTTACTAAATATTAGTAGTAAACTAAAGGTTAGTAGTAATATTTGGGTTACTACATTGAAAAAATGGGAGAGTTACTAGATAGGAAATTGGCGTTTTCTGAAGCGCAATGCACTAAGCGTTTGTCCGCAACGGAAGACGCTTTGTATGTAATAGGTGGAAAGTGGACGCTGAGAATAATGATTGCGTTATTGAGTGGACAAACACGTTTCAATGAATTGCAACGCACCATAAAAGGCATTTCGGCAAGAGTGCTATCGAGTGAATTAAAAGATTTAGAAATAAACGGTTTAGTTAAAAGAGTAGTTTTTGCTGACCTAAAACCTGTCGTGGTAGAATATATACCAACGGAATACAGCAAAACATTGAAAGATATCATTACCTCTTTGGCTGATTGGGGCATAAAACACAAAAAGAAAATTACAGCGCGCGAATAATTACAATTGTTCAAAACTTAAATTGACGTTTTGCTTCTGGTCTTCAGACAATCGGTTTTTAATCATCAATGAATGTAGCTAGCTCATTATTCCATGCCAGACTTCGAACATTTTTGTCATCACTTTTCTCCGCTGGATAAAGAAGCAGCGGATGAATTATTTAAAGATGTAAAAACAAAGCGCTTTAAAAAAGGCGAGTACATTGTAAAGCCTGGCGAAGTATGCAAACATTTATTTTTTTTGAACGAAGGGTTAGCCATGATCTGCTTTGAGAAGGAGGATAAGAAATTTGTGATGCGTTTCTTTTCAGAACAACGCTTGTTTACGGTGTTTGACAGTTACCTCACGCAAACACCCTCTGAATTTATGTTGGTGGCTTTGGAGCCCACTACCGTTACCATGGTGAGTCATGAAAATATGGAAGCACTTTGCAAAAAGTACCATTGCATGGAAACATTTTTCAGGAAATTAGTTTCGATTACACCGGTAAGAATGATGAAGCGTATCAGCGAAATGCTGGAAGAAAATGCTACCGAGCGTTACAATATCTTTGTCAAAGAGTATAGCACCATCTTGCAGCGCATTAGCCTGGGTGACATAGCCAACTATCTTGGCATTACACAACAATCATTAAGTCGTATCCGGGCCAAAAAGTGATTTTACCATTTGGTAAATGTTGTCCCGTTTTCTTGCTGTAGTTTTGTTTAAATAAAAAAACAAACATGGCGACAAAAACAAAATGGGCAATAGACCCCAATCATTCCGACATCCAGTTCAAAGTAAAACACTTAATGATCTCCACCGTTACCTGTGTTTTTAACACCTTTAGCGGCGAAGTAAACACCGAAACAGATGATTTTAATCAGGCAGAAGTACGTGTTGTGATTGACGCCAATAGTATCACTACCAATCATGCAGAACGCGATACGCATTTGAAGTCCTCATTATTCTTAGACACCGAAACATTTTCTAAAATTAATTTCAGGGGCATCTTAAAAAAGAAAGACGATGAACTTGAACTCATTGGAGACCTAAGCCTCTGTGGAGTGACAAAAAAAGTAGCCTTAGTGGTAGCGTTTACTGGCACATGCCAAGGGCTACACAAAGAGACCCGCGCAGGCTTTGAAGTCAGCGGAAAAATTAACCGTAAAGATTTTGGTTTGGATTTTAGCTTATTGACGGAGACAGGCAGCATGGTGGTGGGGGAAGAATTGAAGCTTCAGTTTAATATAGAGCTTATACAACAGGCAACCTAAAGCCTACTCCCGCTTGCTCCGACGTCAGTCGTTACCTTTCATACATACGGTGTCCGCCTGGGGTTTACAAGTAGCTGCATTTTGATACACTACCGAAACCTCAAAAAAAAAGGACGAGGTTAACCTCATCCTTTTTTTAATCTCTTTTCAAACGAATTATCTTTTTACAAACTTCATATATTTTCTGATTTGTGAACCGTTGATCCTAGCGATGTAGGTACCTTGTGAATAAGAAGCCACGTTCAACTCAAAGCGGTTGTCGTAGACATTCTATCCAAATCCTTTGACTCCAATAAAAAGCGTTTTATCGTTGTAGCTGGCTTTGATCATGGCTAATACTATTTCAAAGTGACACTCTAACATACACTTTTTTTATTAGATCATGCGCCAGCAGAATAAACCAATAACTCTACTTGACATCCACAGATACTAACAGATGGATGCAAAGGGGCTTCCTGTTACCCCTTCTCTTTTCTTAAGACAAACTATTCATTCAATACCAACTTACTCGTGTTTACTTGATCTCCTGCCAGGATTTGAATCGTGTATATTCCTTTAGATTCTCTACTCAAATCTATCGTGGTGCTTTTTGAAAGTTCTGTGTGGTCTATTTGAATGATCACTTTTCCTTCCACATTGGTTATCCTTACCGTTCCTATTCCTTGATTGAGAGAAGAGATCGTGACAGATCCTGATGCAGGATTGGGATAGATGAGCGGTTGATGGTTATCTGATGATGTCTGTTGTTCTATAGCTGTTATCGTCAAAGAACATTGGTATGGATTATAAATGGAAGTACATAGTGTCGTTGTTATATCGGATGTAAAAAAAGAATTGTTGGGGAGATTGGGTAAGCAGGCGATGCTGTGTTATGGGCTACTAAAGTCAGAAGCGCGTGAATGAATGATTTTTTTTAATAACAGCATTCTGTGTTTTTTCATTAAATGATGATCTACACTCTTGTATTATCCTTTTTCTTTTCGTGGACACCCACCGCACCAGGTTTGCGGATTTCAATGAGTGCCTACATTTTTTATCACTGTTATAAGCGAGACGCTTTTGGCAACACGTTCACTGCGTTAGGGATTGAGCCATTGTTTGATCCCGCTATTTAGCGGGAAAGTGGCGAAAGCCCGGCCCGAAGGAAATGCCCTAATTCTTATTCCTATTAAACTTACTATTCACAGACGTCAAATTCATCACCAAATCTTAAACTAAAGCCACCTGAAATTAATGTACTGATTTTATATCCCCACTTTATTTAATACTTAGATACACTTCTCTTAACCCTCAGTTAATAACGTTTCGATCTCTTTGCTAACACAAACTAGATCATGCACGAATTATGGAAAAACATTTTCAAATTTTTAAGAGAAGCCACGCCATAGCAGGCAGTGTCCTATGTATAGGATTAACTGTTTTTCTAGGCAGCTGTAAAAAGAAGTCAGATGATGCTTCAGGACCAACTGGTATTGATCAGGTCAATCACGTCGTTGTCATTTATATGGAGAACCATAGCTTTGACAACCTGTATGGCGAGTTTGCTGGTGCCAATGGATTGTACAACGCTACATCTGCCAACATTACACAAACGGATTCGAGTAATAATGTCTATGCACATTTACCTGCTGTGATCGGTTCACCGAATGCTTCCGCATTTCCGACGAACTTAGCGAACAAGTACTTTAACATAGACCAGTATGTTCCAGCGGGGACAATCACTCCGGATGTGTTGCACCGTTACTACCAGGAGCAAATGCAAATCAATGGTGGTAAAATGGATAAGTTTGCGGTGTACAACAGCAATTCAAAAGGCTTGTCACAAGGGTACTACCAAACGTCTTTATTGCCTCTGTTGCCTTTTGCACAAAACTATGTGTTGTGTGACAACTTCTTCCACAGTGCGTTTGGCGGTTCGTTCTTGAATCACCAATGGTTGATCGCAGCGGCTAGCCCTGTATTTCCGGGTGCTCCAGCAGGCATCACGGCAACAGTGGACGGTAGCGGTAAATTGTTAACAGACGGACAGGTTACTCCTGACGGTTATGTAGTGAATACGAGTTATACCGTAAACACTCCACATCCTTCGTCTGCTCCAACAGCTAACTTGGTTCCCAACCAAACCATTCCGACTATTGGAGACAGATTGAGTGACAAGAATATTTCCTGGGCTTGGTATTCAGGTGGCTGGAACGATGCGCTTGCCGGTAATCCTGCTGCTACGTTCCAATTTCATCATCAACCGTTCGCCTTCTATGCGAATTATGCAGATGGTACGCAGGCTAAAAAAGATCACCTGAAAGATGAAATGGAGTTTATGACAGCCGCTAATAACGGTACATTGCCGGCTGTATCTTTTGTAAAACCATTGGGTGCTCAAAATGAACATCCAGGTTATGCCAATGTGTTAGATGGGGAAAATCATGCTGTTGCTCTTATCAATGCCGTGTTAAACGGTCCTAACGGTAAAGATGCAGTGATCATCGTCACCTACGATGAGAACGGTGGATTCTGGGATCACGTAGCGCCTCCTACCATTGACAAATGGGGCCCAGGTACGCGTGTTCCTGCCATCATCGTTTCTCCGTTTGCGAAACGTGGTGTAGTGGATCATACACAATACGAAACATTAAGTATCCTTTCTTTCATTGAAAAAAGATGGGGATTGCAAAATCTTTCTGACCGTGATAAGAATGCCAATCCACTTACGAATGCCTTTAACTTTTAATTAAAAATTAGTTACCCATTCCATCAACATCCGGAGCTGCGGTTCATCTGCAGCTTCGGATGTTTTGGTATGTATACAATTTTGTATACTTGTCATCTGGCCAACTTAAGCTGATCCTTTCTCCTTCATGAAAATTACATTTTCGCTATTACTTGTTTTAGTCCTTTTCTTTTTTTCCTGTGAGCAGAAAAAAATCAACAAGGAAAAAACAGTTGCGACCAACCTTTTGCAACAAATCGATGCATTTAGCGGAGCCAAAGACGAGCTGTTGCATGCCTTAGAAGAACATCAGTCAGAACATCAACTGCAAGGGTTGTTTCTTGAGGCAAGAATAATGTATAAGAAAATAGAGTGGGCTGCCGAGTACTATTCCCCGGTGATCTCCAGACGCATCAATGGGGCACCGGTGATTGAAGTCGAACGGTATTCTGGACAAGTCTTTGAACCGGCCGGTTTGCAGGTCATTGAAGCGTTGCTTTTCCCGCATTATGATACGACAAATCGCACGGAACTGATGAAACAGTTGCGTCAATTGCAAACGCAGTGTGACAAATACAAAACGTATTTTAGTAAAGTGGAGCTGATGGATTGGCAAATCTATGATGCGGCCAAATTGGAGTTGATCAGGATACAAACATTAGGCATCACGGGTTTCGATAATCCGCTCACGCTGCACAGCATGGAGGAGTCGTCTGCTGCTTTGCAAAGTCTGAAACAAGTCATGCAAATGTACCTGGATGAAAACGATACGGAACAATTGACGGTTCCATTCGACAAGGCCATTCAATACTTTGATGAACATACGGATTTCAATGCCTTCAACCGCGCGCAGTTTATTTTGCAATGCGCCAATCCTATGACTGTGGCGCTTGTTAACCTGGAGAAAAAGCAACAGGTAAAAATGGCCACTTATAACCGATTGTTGAATCAAGATGCAAAAACACTTTTTGATATCCATGCGTTCAATGTCAATGCCTATGCGCCCAATCCAGCATCGTATGCTACGAAAGAAAGAATAGCGTTAGGAAAAATATTATTTGTTGATCCTGTCTTGTCACGCGACAATGCGAGAAGCTGTCAGTCCTGTCATCAGCCAGACAAGGCATTTACCGACGGCATGGTCTCCAATACTGCATTGAACAGCACCAAACGTTTATACCGCAATACCCCTTCACTGATCAACGCAGCCTTTCAGCCTGCTCTGTTCAATGACATCAGAGCGGTATTGCTGGAAGAACAAATTGACAGCGTCATCCACAACAAAAGTGAAATGCATGGTTCGTTGAAAACAGCGGCAGAAAAATTATGGAAGCAGGAATCCTACAAAGGATTATTCAGCAAAGCCTATCCATTGGCCAATCGTACAGCTATAGATACAATGGAAATCCTCAATGCACTGGCTTCCTATGTGCGCAGCCTGACTTCATTGGACAGTCGTTTTGATCAGTACATGAGAGGCGATCAGGCGGCATTGAATACAGAAGAAGTCGAGGGGTTCAACCTGTTCATGGGCAAAGCGAAATGCGGTACCTGTCATTACATGCCTTTGTTCAACGGAGCGGTACCGCCTCTGTTCATGACCATCGAAACAGAAGTACTGGGCGTTCCTCAAACTAAACAGGGTAAAACGATTGATCCGGACCTGGGGCGTTATGCCTCAAACAAAGTGGCGGATTTGAAACACAGTTTTAAAACACCCACGGTGCGTAACGCAAACTTGACGGCACCTTATATGCACAACGGAGTATTCTCCTCACTGGAAGAAGTTATTGACTTTTATGACGAAGGAGGTGGAGTAGGTATGGGAATGGACCTGCCGAATCAAACGTTATCAGCCGATCCCTTGAAATTATCTGACCAAGAAAAAAACGCAGTGATCGCTTTTATAAAAAGTTTAGAAAGCACTCCGAAATAGTAGGAAGTGTGAGTAATGATCATTCAATCTTCCATACTGTCAAGTCTCCTTCAGGGGATTTAGGGGCAAGATCGATGATTGATGAAGGAGGATTTTTTTTTGTGACTATTTTTGATTTCATTGAATAAGTCGTACAACAAAAAATAAATTCATTATGAATACAGCACATGAAGAAGGCAATACCATTTTCCCAAAAGGTGAACAAGCACCGGCTGATTATTTCTTGGGAACTGCATGGGTGAAACTATTGCTGCCTAACGATTCAATACTTCATGCTCAAATAGGAAACGTCGTGTTTGAACCCGGTGCAAGAAACAACTGGCATACACATGCCGGTGGACAAATTTTAATAGTAACCGATGGAGTGGGTTATTACCAGGAAAAAGGAAAAGCAATACAGGTGATTCGTAAAGGAGATGTGGTTCCGATTGCTCCGGATGTGAAGCATTGGCACGGTGCCTCACATAACAGTGCCATGACACATCTGGCGATCAATACCAATACACAAAACGGTATTGTAACTTGGTTGGAAAGAGTAACAGAGGAAGAATACAACAGCGTGAAGTAAGTGTAGGTAAATGTCAATGACAGGAGTTGACCATTGAATATTTAGGTTGTACTGAAGATTTTGTTTTTTTCTGTGGATGTTATGTAAGTAAGGGTTACGTTTTGTTTGCGTGACGTATTTACTGACACGATTGGTTACTTGAGTACTTTTGGCTAAATTTCAAGTAGTGAAACTACATTATCGTGAAAATATATTTTTAGTAGTTATCAGTAATAAACACTAAAAATAAAGCAGCTTTATTTTCTTATCTTTTTCTATACTAAGACCGATCAGCATGAAAAAACTTCGACCATTTTCATTTTTAAGATTTACATTTCTTTCTCTGCTTTTTATTCCTTCTCTGCAAATGCTTTTCGCACAGCACGCTGCAGATCCCGATACCATCATAGGAATGGGAGCCTTTAATCAAACGGTAGCAAGCATCGCTATACAATCGGATGAAAAAATAATAGTGGGCGGAGCTTTTACTTATTTTAAAGGTACTCCGACAAACGGTATAGCACGTCTGAATAAAAATGGAACATTGGATAAAACCTTTAATCAGGGAGGAGCAGGGGCTGACGCCGATGTTGTCGGGACTGCCATTCAATCGGATGGAAAAATAATCGTGATAGGATATTTTTCAAATTATAACGGAGAGGCCGCCAATAAAATCGTTCGGTTAAATGCAGATGGTTCCATTGATCATACATTCAATGTAGGTGCCTCGATTGACACATACGATTACTTTTTGTCTATCACACTTCAACCTGATCATAAAATTCTATTGACAGGTTCATTGACTATATTCAATCATTCAACTGTAAGCGGCGTCATTCGCCTCAATACGGATGGTTCACTAGACAATACCTTTAATACAAATCTATTGGCGTCTGATTTGATTCATGGACAAATGAATGTTGCTGCTCTTCAATCGGATGGGAAGATAGTGATCGGCGGAGACGGCGATAGCGCATTCCAGGGGATTGCTAGGCTCAATGCCGATGGTACACTGGACAATAGCTTTACTATTATTGCAGGATTTCAAGGAACGGTAACTGGCATTGGTATTCAATCCGATGATAAAATAATCGTTGGAGGAGCTATTGGCAACGCTAGTCAAACGCTTTATTATTATAATCTTCTTGTGTTAAATGCGGATGGAACGTTAAATGGCAGGTGTGAATTGGGATTTGTCGACCGTCCGGATATTCACTGTTTAACGGTTCAATCAGATGATAAAATTATTGTGAGCGGCTCTTTTGACACTTATCCTGATAGCTACACCGAGCAAGGTCTTGTTCGATTGAATTCGGATGGATCTTTAGATACTACTTTTAATTATCTGCTAGAAGATCTTCCTCCTCAATATATTGCTGCCGTAGCGATTCAGACGGATGGGGAAATTCTTGTGGGGGGAGCTCAAGACGTATTGTCGACACCTATTAATAATATTACCAGGTTAAATTCAAATGGCAGGGTCGACTTTTCTTTTTACTTAATATCCGGTGCGTACGATGTCATCTCGGCAAGTGCCGTTCAGTCGGATGGTAAAATCATTATCGTTGGAGATTTTTATAGCTACAGAAATAAAATCATAACGAGTAATGTAGTTAGAATTAATACGGACGGTACAATAGACGAAACGTTTGTTATTCCTTCCGGTATAACCAGCGGGTTAAATGTAGTAACCATACAAGCAGATGGGAAAATCATTTTGGCTGGTTCTACCAATCTCAATGATACGCCAATCAGCGGAATCATTCGTTTGAATACAGATGGGGCACTGGATAACACGTTTCATACGGGTGGAGGAATATCTTATCAGGGAAAAGTCAATTGCATCGCTCTCCAGCCCGATGGGAAGATTCTTGTTGGTGGAAATTTTACAGGTTACGATGTTACTCCTTGCTATAACATTGCGAGGTTAAATTCAGATGGAAGCTACGACAATTCTTTTTCTACCGGTTCCGGATTCAATCAAGAAGTATTGTCTCTTGGTCTTCAATCAGATCATAAAATTTTAGTCGGAGGAAGTTTTATTACTTTTGATGGAAACTCTAATAGTTATTTTGTCAGATTAAATTCGGATGGAAGCTATGATAATTCTTTTGTCCATGGCTCCGGTGCAGATGAGGATGTCTTGGCGATTACGATTCAATCCGACAATAGAATTTTAATCGGAGGATTCTTCGAGACATATAATGGTACAGCATGCAACGGGTTGGCTCGTTTAAATGCAGATGGTACACTTGATCCTACATTTTCTGTCGTGGGACCGACCGATGGATATGGCTATGTAAGAACTATTCTATCTCAGCCGGATGGAAAAATTATTATTGGCGGCTTTTTTGAATTGTATAATGGAGAGTCGATTCATTCCCTGGCAAGGTTAAATACAGATGGTAGTCTGGATCATAGCTTTAATGGTGGTTCAGGTATTGATGCTGCTCCCTATACTGACGGTGGTGTTGTTACTGCTAGTTTTTTGTCTAATGGAAAAATTTTGGTGACTGGAGCTTTTCATCATTATCAGGATAAAGTATTTAACAACATGGTTGTTTTAGAAGGAGAAATGGGAGACGCTATCACAACAGCAGTTGCTTCATCCAATGCAAGTAATAAAACAGAAGCAAAAATATATCCTAATCCAACCAATGGATTACTCCATATTGAAATACCAAGTAATGGTAAGGATACGAAAATTAGTTTCTTAAATACATTGGGAATTGTTCAAAAAGAAATCGCACTGAACAATACATTACTGAATCAGGTAAATATCAGTGATCTCAAACAAGGAATGTATATCTATACAATCGCACAGGATGGAGAATCCGTTGGCGAAGGGTTGGTTCAAAAATGGTAATCCGTCTTAATGAACTTCACTGGTGCTAGTGAAATTGTTGATCGAAAGATGAATTAATTTTAATTGCGTTTGAATGTGAACAGGTGTTCTACCTACTTACACTCAAACGCATTATTATTTTTGATTACTTCTTAAAGCTCACCAATTGTGAACCGGCATATAAGATCACTACGACAGGAACAAAGACATGTAAAATAGGATCACCCAAGTACACATGTGTCGCTAGTGCTCCCACCATCACTACGATCACCATCAAAGCCCCGTATTTTCTGGTCTTTTCAATGAGCAGCATGGTACCACCTGCCAGTTCAAACAACCCTACGATATAGAAGAGCCAATAAGGGAAATCCGCCCGTTCAAAAATGGCAGCTGATAGACTGTCCATGTTGATCAATTTTAATATACCGGTAGCAATGAACATCAGACCGATGAGCAGGTTGAGAATTGTTTTGGCGACTTTCATAAATGAAGTTTAGTGATTAGTAGTTTTATCTTACCCTTAAATCCTCCCAAGGAGAATTACGATCAGGAGATAATTTAAATAATTTTATTGATTTAACTTTCATCTGCTTTTTATTGTTGCAAACTTATACCAAAGATTAGCTGTTTTTAACCAAAAATATTTTGGTAACTACTAACCAACAAGTAAATATGGACTGTTCGCACCTGCTGATGCAGCACCTCTTGCTTGATGTACTTGAACCCAAGCGTGGACACTTGAACCTGCACTAACGTTTCAACTCCTCAACCACGGAAATATTTTTTTATTCTCCTTCTTCCTTTTTGCTGCATAAGAGAGTAATAGTTTTTCAAAAAATGTTTCGATGGGTTTAAGCAGTAAGGCAATCATTAGCTTGCTCGCCAAATTGATCCATACATTTTGAGAATAAGAATCGACGATGGGATCCAACAATCCTTCAGAGAGAATAAATAATCCAATCGCCACCAGCAAGGTGAGGGAAGTCGCAAACTTGCTGATGCGTACTCGGGTCAATTCATCGATGGTCTCTGTCAATTCTTTGTTGGTGCGGTCCAGCTCGTCGTTGGCATTTTTTAATTCTACATTTCTCAACCGTTCTATTTCTGCATCCTTAGCTGCCGATTCCAGTTGGTTGATGACCAGAATGTTTTTGATCCGCGCGGCAGTTTCTGAATTGTACACTTCTTCTTTGAGGGCATGTACTTGCTCCAGGTGTGCAAAGGCTTCGGTATAGTTTTGCTCTGCTTTGAAGATGTCACAGAATTCTTTGTGGATATCCAGTAGCAAGCCTTTGTAATCTTTGGACTGCGCAATCACAAAGGCTTCCTGTAACATTCTTTTCGCTTCTTGCAGTCGATGGATCTTCTTGTAACAGCTGCCCATATCAATCATCGTCACGACCTGTACATAGGTATGCTTGATGCGGATGGCCGTGTTCAATAATTTTTCATAATGCTGTAAGGCTATGTCGTATTGCCCTTGTTTCTCGTGCCATTTGGCAATGCGGCTGTAAGTAATGTGGTTACCGAGTTCACCGTTCAACGCAGGTATCTGTATGCTTTCGTTGAAGTATTGTATGGAGTGTTCGAAGTCGTTGGCGTTTAGGTAAATCATTCCAGTGACCATGAGTGTATAGCGCTCCTGCTCCTGGTCCTTCAATTCCCGGGCATAGGCAAGACTTTGTAAGGCGTACTGTATAGCGGTGGGCAGGTCCTTAAAGTAAGAATAGATCCGGGCCATGTTGATCAGTGTTTTCGCCTCTTGCGCTTTATCGCCGAAGGCAGCACTGATCTTTTGACTTTCAAGAAACAGGTCCAATGCCTTTTCATAATTACTCAGTCGGCTGTGAGTAATGCCCAGTATGTACAGTGGAAAACTAATCTCTTTTTGCGCGCCTGTTTTTTTATAAAAGTAAATGGCTCTTAATAAATATTCGAAAGCTTGTTCAATATCGGAAAGCTGCAACTTGTGAAATCCCAAAATGGATAAACTGTCTGCGAGTCCTTTCTCATAATGTATGTCCGAAGATTTTTGATGTGCTGCTTCCGCTAAAGAAGTGGATCTTGCCGCATCAATATGATGCAGTTCAAAGGCGATGCGGTTCTGCCAATCGATTTTGGTAAATTCGTCTGTGGCCTGTTGAAGTTTTTCCTCCAGTTGTGCGATCGTCAGTTTTTCTTCCATGTCAAATCAGTGGAGGGCAGGAATAAGTCATTTGAAGTAAACGGGTGAAAAATAGTAAATACATGCTAATATAATTTACGATCATTTTTTTAGATTAAAAATAGCAGATACCTAAGCCTGAAGGTTAACTATATATCTATAGACCTCATTGGAGAATTAATTTTAATAGGATGGACAAATAGTTGTTTGTGATGATGAATCACTGTCTTAGTTTGGGCATTCCCTCCTTCGTCGGGCCGAGCTTTCGCTAGTCTCCCGCTAAATAGCGGGATCATACAATGGCTCAATCCTTTATGCAGCAACAAAAATCATCGTCTCATTTCTTCAGGTCACGACCCGAAGTCGTAAAAATAAATAACCACTACCCGATGAAACATCGGATAGTGGCTCATGATATAAATAATAGATATTACTGTTTTACAATGGTATTCCCCGCTAAGATCACAGTACCTGTTCTGGCCAAGGCTTTGCCGTCTAGCGTGGCGCCCGTTTCGAAGGTAATCGATTGCATGGCCATGACAATACCTTTGAAAACGGAAGTAGTACCGAACGTAGCTGAACTCCCTACTTGCCAGAAGATGTGAGAAGCCTGGGCACCTCCGCTCAGGATGACTTGACGTCCTGATGTAGCCGTCAGTGTAGACGCAATTTGAATAATGAAGACCGCGTTGGCATTGCCTTTCGCATCAAAGGTCAGGTCACCGGAAGATACAGCAAGGGAAGAAGTAGATTTATACAAGCCCGGTGTCAGTGTCAGTCCGCCTAAGTTTCCAGATAAGGTAACGATATCCGTTGACGTTCTACCCGCTGCATCGTTATAGGCCAGCATCAAATCTGCTTTCGCATTGTTGGCTGTGGTATCGTTGATGTGTTTTGTGCCGTTCAGGATACCAGGAGGAAAACCTCCGATGGAAGTACCGGGACTTAATCCCATGTCGCCCGTAATGGTGGTTGCTCCCGTATTGGTGACAGATGTTCCTGCCAATACCGCTAACGTAGAAGCGGAATAACCCAAGGAGACACTAGGTTGGGTAGTGGTTTGAGTGGTTATTACATTGGTTGTTCCGGAAGAAGGCGAAGGACTATCTTTTTTGCAATGGGCAAAAAATACAACGACTGCCAAGGCAAGAGTTGTCAAGAGTGTATTTCTTTTCATGGTTCAGCTTTAAGCGACAAAAGAACTTTGACGCTTCAGGTAACAGGCATAAGCTGTACCAGCTTTGCTTTATCCCTTCATGGTGTTGCAACGATGTATTACCTGGGGTGGAAATAGTGCAATGGGGTATGAATGACTTCTATTGGTCATTGTGAAGGCGAAGTGCAACGGAGGACTTCCGAGGTCCGCACGAGTACCTTCGAAGTGCAACGGAGGACTTCCGAGGTCTGCACGAGTACCTTCGAAGTGCAATGGAGGACTTCCGAGGTCTGAACGAGTACCTCCGAAGTACAACGGAGGACTTCCGAGGTCCGCGCGAGTACCTCCGAAGTACAACGGAGGACTTCCGAGGTCCGCACGAGTACCTCCGAAGTACAACGGAGAACTTCCGAGGTCCAATCCTTTAATGCAGTGAATAAAAATCAGCAAGTAGTGATTTCTAATCAGCATTGTTGGTATTGATCTTGTGTTGTAACACTTTTAATACATACGATTATGTATTAAAATTAGGAGGGGTAATGCAACGCTTTGATTTTAATTTCCGTTAACTCAAACGCCATTAGGTGCAGGTTCAGCCATTTCGCTGGCCTTTTTATGCCGTAAGGAATGTGTCATCTAAAATAACAATGATCATGGATTTATTTTCCGATAACGTGGACATCAAAACCCTGGAAGAGGCTACCAGACTTTTTCATGAAAGCAGAGCAGGGTTTCTGACATTGTTTAACAATAGTCCCATTTGCATGAGCATGACGACTCCTCAAAGGACGTATAAAAAAGTAAACAAAAAGTTTTTAGAAAAATTTGGTTACACAGAATCAGAAATCGTTGATCGAAATTCCATTGAAGTGGGCATCCTGGACATAGAAGAATCGGCGCGTGTAGGTGCGCTCATCAAAACAAAAGGACGACTGCAAAATGATTATGTGAAATGCATTGCTAAAGACGGCACAGTCGTGCACACGATCTCCTCCATTGAAATGATGGAGATGAACGGAGAGTTGCACCTGGTCTCTTTCTTTCTGGACATTACAAAAATCATCGAACAGCAGGCCATCATAGAGCAACATGCGCAACAGCTGGAAGCAGTCAATAAAGAACTGGAAGCTTTTTCTTATTCTGTATCACACGACTTGATGACACCGTTGCGCGCCATTAATGGCTATGTGAAGATACTGGAAGAAGATTTCTATGCACTTTTTGATGACGAGGGGAAAAGGGTATTGTCTGCGGTTCAGAAAAACACGAAGAAAATGGCGAATTTAATCGATGACCTTTTATCTTTTGCAAAAGTAGGAAAGCAGGCCGTGTTAAAAACAGAGATCGATGCGAATGAAATGGTAAAGGAAATTGTACTGGATCTTAAAAATACAATTCCTCACAAAGCAGAAATAACGATAGGTGACTTGCATACCGCCAAAGGGGACTACGCGCTGATAAAACAGGTGTTCATCAATTTGCTTTCGAATGCTATCAAATATTCTTCTAAAAAAGAGAAGCCGCTTATAGAAGTGACGTCGGAAATCAAGAACGATCAGGTGGTATATACCATCAAGGATAATGGAGAAGGATTTAACATGAAATACATAGACAAATTGTTTGGCGTCTTTCAACGCTTGCACAGCAGCGAAGAGTTTGAAGGAACCGGAGTGGGGCTAGCCACTGTGCAGCGTATCATCAATAAACATGGAGGGACGATTCATGCGCAGGCTGAACCAGGTTTGGGAGCTACATTTACTTTTACGTTGCCGCTCACTTCTCTTTCATAAACAAGGTCGAAGTGTTTGTTGGATCGGTTGTTAAATTGACCACGACTGGTGCATTTGGGTTTTGAAAAAGAGGCATACGAAGAACGTTCTGTGGTGTTGCTTATTAATTTTTATAGCTCTAGTTTAAGATTTGGTTGTTGGTTGGTTTATGAAGTTGGTGAATAATAAGTTTAATATGAATTGGGATGAACGAGTTCTATTCAATGAGGGTAATGGCGTTCCCTTCGGGCCGGGCTTTCGCCACTTGCTTTCACGCTGAAAAAGCGTGAAGAGCTCAGACAATGGCTCAATCCCTAACGCTACATCAATGTTCCCCCCCGCCAATCTTAGGAGAAAAACATTCACTTGAGGACTTTGGAAAAGGATGATGAATTCGTAGAACCCTATAGTGCAAAAAAACTTTTTATTACAAAACATGTACGAAGAAATAATCGGCAGAAAACTGAAATGATTGTAGACGAGATCTTGGCAGTGGTTTTATTTTTTATTTTTCAAGTATCATATTTTTTAATTCATATAAATAGTAGTCGCAACGTTTGAAATTTAACAGGAAGCGTTTTTGTATTCCTCTATCATGGTATTTCTTACTGGGCTATTTACTAATCGTTTTGACCTGTACCATTTACCATTCGAAATACAGGCTTTTGTCCTTTGATTTCCCTATTTGGGCATTTTTATACCCTGTTTGACTCCTTTGTTTCCCCATTTGATCACTTTGTTTCCCCACTTTATCTAAAATATATACACATTAGTCTATAGTAATTATTGTTTTAACGAATTAAAAATTGGACGAATTTAAACTTCCGTATACCTAAAAGTATGATTTAAGGCTATTACGAATCAATAACCGCTATTTATGGAAACATTACGTCTTGCTGAGAAAAGGAATTCATTTCAAACATGGAAGATATCCTTCTTTGGTTTTCTGGTATATTACTTAGTTACAGGATATAATCATCAACTGGTAGCCCAAACGTTGACCAACTATACCTTTGCCGCTTCGTCTGGAACGTTCACGGCTTTATCTGGTGCGACTACCGCTTCACTTTCAGCCGGAAATACAGATAATGGTGATTATAACTCCTTACCCATTGGATTTAATTTCATCTATATGGGCACTACGTATACTACCTTGTCCGCCAGCACGAATGGATGGCTTTCTCTTGGATCTACTGTTCCCGGTACAGGATCCTATGGAAATGCCAATAACCTGGCCAATGGTTCTGCCAATTCACCACGCCCTATTATCGCTCCTTTATGGGATGATATAAATGTGACAGGAGGTGTTTCTTATTTAACGGCCGGTAATTCCCCTAACAGGACTTTCACCATACAATACCTGGGTGTTAAATGGC
>JAQBNU010000165.1 GCA_028288365.1 Chitinophagaceae bacterium
GCGATAGTCCCAGCTCGCAATCTCGACCGAATGCGTCGCCAGCGAGCGGCGGCTTGCCAACTGCTGAATCGTGTCCGAAGTCTCCGTGCTATCGGCACGGTGATAGCGAATGAGCGCCTGCGCATTCTCGGCAAAGGCAGCCGTGCTATCGGCAATGACAAGGGTATGTTGCGCAGCGGCCAGCGAACCATCGGCTTTGTGCTCGAACCAGTAATACAGACCTTCTTCGGCCAGCAGGCGTTCGATGAAAGCCAGATCGGATTCGCGGTATTGCGTCGTGATGCTGCGCTTGAGATACACGCTCGCATCGCTCAGTGCCCAACGCCATTGCGGCACCAGCGTTGCCGCGCCGGAGTAGTCGGCGAAGAGGCTCTCGACGATCTCCATGACCGTCATGTCATGGAAGACGTAACTGTCGCGACGATGGCCAAGGTAGGCCAGCCACGGCTCGACCGTCAGCCGGTAGTAGCCGAACCCGCCGTCGGAGGTGAGTTGCTCGAAGGCGGTGATGTGGCCGTGCAGGGGGCGCAGGCTGGTGCGCGATTGCTGCGTCAGCAGCTCGACGAGGATCGGCTTGCCGAGCCAGTCTGCAGCAGCGAGATGGGCACTGGTGCTTAGCACGCTGAGCGTGAAGCGGAAGCCCGCCGCGCAGGCGTCGAGGCCGGTATCCGACGCAGCCGGGCTGATCTGCTCGACGCCATCGAGCCGCTCGACGAGCAGTTGATCGGTCAGGCCCGCAGCCGTGGTGTGGAGACGGATCAGGCGCGTGGCGTCGTCGTGCCCTGCGCCGATAGCGCTCAGTATGTCCTGGGCCAGCGTTTGAATGTCCATGACGTTTCCATTAGCCACTGCGGTCAAGTTTCAAGCGCCCAATGCTGGCGCCATCTGTTGCACGGGTTGAAGGGATAGTCGAGCGCGAGGCTGATGCCTTCGAGATAGGCGCCCAGCGCGGAGGAAGAAGCTGCGTGCTGCAGTACGCGGTAACGGAACCATAGCTGGTTGGCATGTATGCGTACATGCAGGTTGTGGCTGGCGTGCCAGTGTTGCAGCAGCCGTTCGCGCAGGTCGACTTCGGCGGCGCGGCCCACGTACTGCGGCACGAATGTCATATGGCTTGGTGTGCCGCTGGCGTCGCTGTCGTTGCGCTCGTCATGCGTCATCAGCCCTAGTTCGTATATGCCAAATGCGTGCGGCAGCATGCCTGCCAGATGCAGGGGTTGCGGTGTGGGTTCGTGCTCCCAGCGCCAGCCGAGAACGTCATTCAGTTTTGCGGATAAGCTCATGGCGATTTCCCCTGTTGTCAGCTGATGGCGTACTTGAACTCGCCGCTGCCCGAGGCGGTGAGCTTGATCTTCTTGATCTCGCGTCCCTCGGCCATGCGCGAGAGCACCGTGCCGGCGATCTCCGGCAGCATCGTGCCGTTGAGTATGTTGTCCACGTTGCGAGCGCCTGAGTCGACTTCGGTGCAGCGTGCCAATACCGCTTCGACCAGATCGTCGGTGTAGCTCAGGCTGGCGTTGTGGTTCTCGGCGACGCGCTGCGCGATGCGGTCGAGCTTGAGGCGGATGATGAGTTCGAGCACATCGTCGGAAATCGGGTAGTACGGCACGACCTTCAGGCGGCCGAGGAAGGCGGGCTTGAAGGACTTGTTGAGTTGCGGGCGGATCAACGCATCCAGCTCGTTCGTCGAGGGCATCTCCGCTTCCGGCTTGTTTAGGCAAGCCTGCATCAGGGTGCTGGAGCCGACATTGCTGGTGAGGATGATGAGTGTGTTGCGGAAGTCGATCTCGCGGCCTTCGGCATCGTCGAGCACGCCCTTGTCGAAGACCTGGAAGAAGAGTTCGAGCACGTCCGGGTGGGCTTTCTCCACTTCGTCGAGTAGGACAACGGAATACGGCTTGCGACGTACCGCTTCGGTCAGCACGCCGCCTTCGCCATAGCCGACATAGCCGGGCGGCGAGCCTTTCAGGCCCGCCACGCTGTGCGCCTCCTGGTACTCGCTCATGTTGATGGTGATCAGGTTGCGCTCGCCACCGTAGAGCGACTCGGCGAGTGCCAGCGCAGTCTCGGTCTTGCCGACACCCGACGGGCCGACGAAGAGGAACACGCCCTTGGGCTTGTTGGGGTCTTCGAGGTTGGCGCGTGCCGTGCGCACGCGTTGGGCGATGGCTTCGAGCGCATGCGGTTGGCCTATGACACGCGCTTGCAACGAATCCTTCAGTTTGAGCACGGCCTGGATCTCGTCTTTGACCATCTTGCCGAGCGGGATGCCGGTCCAGCTCGAAATGATTTCGGCGACAACGTTGCCGTCGACTTGCAGCGGCACCAAGGGGGTTTCTCCCTGCATGCCGCGCAACTCGGCGCCGAGCGTGTCGAGTGCGACATGTGCATCGCTCTTTGCGGCAGGTCTGGCTTTGCCTTTGCTTTTCTTGCTGGTGTCGGCGATGACTTCGGTCGTTTGCGTACTCGCGTCCTCAAGCCCGGTGCGATGCGCGATGATTTTTTCGACGAGCGCTTTTTCCTGATCCCAGCGGGTGCGGTCTGCAGCGAGTTGCGTGTGCAACGTGCCGCGCTCGTCTTCGAGTTCCTTGATGCGAATGGCATGATCGTGGCCGGTGGCACGTTCGCGCGATAGCGAGGTCAGCTCGGCTTCGATGCGATCCAGACGTTTGACCACATCTTCGATGCGTGCCGGCGTGGCACTCTGACCGAGCGCGACGCGTGCGCAGGCAGTGTCGAGCACGCTGATGGCCTTGTCCGGCAACTGGCGCCCGGTGATGTAACGCGCGGACAGGCGCACCGCTTCGGTAATCGCTTCGTCGAGAATGCGTACGTTGAAATGCTTCTCCATGAGCGCGGACATGGCGCGCAGCATGGCGCTGGCGAGTTCTTCGGAAGGTTCTTCCACTTTCACGACCTGGAAACGGCGGGCGAGGGCAGCGTCCTTCTCGAAGTATTTCTTGTATTCGCTCCAGGTGGTGGCGGCGATAGTGCGCAGTTCGCCGCGCGCCAGGGCGGGCTTGAGCAGATTGGCTGCGTCGTTCTGACCGGCCTGGCCACCTGCGCCTATCATGGTGTGAGCTTCGTCGATGAAGAGAATGATGGGTGTGGGACTCTTCTTGACTTCGTCGATGACGTTCTTGAGGCGGTTCTCGAACTCTCCCTTGACGCTGGCGCCAGCTTGCAACAGCCCCATGTCAAGTGAATGCAGCGAGACGCCCTGCAGCGGCGGCGGTACGTCGCCAGTGGCGATGCGTAATGCGAGCCCTTCGACCACCGCAGTCTTGCCGACGCCTGCCTCGCCGGTGAGGATGGGGTTGTTCTGGCGGCGGCGCATCAGGATGTCGATGACCTGGCGTATCTCCGTATCGCGACCGATGACTGGATCGATCTTGCCCTCTGCGGCGCGCTGCGTGAGATTGGTGGTGAATTGATCGAGCGCCGGGCTGCGCGGATGGCCCTGCGAGGCTGCCGCCATGTCACCGGCATCGACATTGCCATCGTTCGTTCCGCCTGTGGCTGCGCTGACCGCCTGCACGGCTTCGTCGGAGCCGACCGTCAGCTCGGTCAGTTTGTGTTTGATTTCGTCGAGCGGGAATCTGGCGAAGAGTTTCGAGCCGCGATAGGCGAGCTGCGACAGATCGGGAGCGGTGAGCAGGGCCAGCAATAAATGCCCGCTGCGTATTTGTGCGTTGCCTGAATCGAGCGAGGCGATCAGCCAGGCGTGCTCGAACAAGGTCGGCAGGTTTTGCGAGAAAACCGGCGTGCGCGTGTTGCCGTTCTTGAAACGTTCGATCTCGGCGGTGAGATCGCGTTCCAGGGCTGTCAGGCTGACCTCGGATTTGCGGGCGATGCGTGCGAAATCCGAGTTATCTGTTTCGCATAGTGCGAGAAAGAGATGTTCGATATCGACTTCGAAATTGCCGCGCGACATGCACAGCGAGGCCGCACGCTCGGCGGCCTTGCGGCAGGTGGTGTTGAGCTTGCTGACGAGTACTTTGAGATTGTTGGACATGGGCGCTTGTTTTTTATCGGATGTCTTGTTGATTGGATTGACTGCGGCGCTCAGGCAGCTCGCGCCAACTCGGGCTCGAACTCCGTCACGTGAGGCGTGTATGGATTGCGGGTCAAATTCGTATCCGCAACCTCGTGCGTCACTTCGTAGGCCACGTCGCTGCGATGCTCATGCGTCATGCGTGTCAGTACCCAGGTGTTGTAGCCGAGCCGTGCGTTGCCGCTCGCCGATCCAAGTTGCATGGGACGAACGTCTTCCTTGCGCAGGATCGGCCGCACGGTGCAGTCGAGCGTGATGCCGGAGAGCATCGCCAACAGGCTGCCGATGGCCTGGGCCGCTTCGCCGCCGGGCAGGAATCTCTCGAACTGCTCGCGATCGAGCGGGCCGATGTCGAGCGCGAACGAGGTCTGGCTTTGCCACATGCGATCACCGCATGCGGTATCGACGCCCAAGGCAGTATTGCCCCTGCCCAGGCAGGTCGTTTGCTCGGGTGGCAGAACATGCCAACGGCCTAAGAACTGGTGAAGTTTCACCGGCACACTAAAGTAGTCGGCAACAATACGTTCGATGAGGTGAGCAGGGCGCGCGCTTTGCCGCAAGGCGCCGGCGTAGTAGGCGAGGGTTTCGGCGAGCAGGGTCTGCGAGGTATTGCAGATTTTTTCCTGGACGGCTTCGCCGCCTGCGCCGACAAGCGACAGCATCATCGGCAGGAAGCGTTCGCGACGATTGCGCTCGTAGCCGAAGTAGAGACGGTACTTTTCCCACGCACGATAGAACAGCGCCACGGCGCGATTGGAGAAAATATCGAGAAATGCGCGTGTCGTGCGGTCACGATTGACGATCTCGCGCGCAATGATGTGCTCGGTATAGGCGCGCGGCAAAGTGCCGTGGTTGCCTGTCAGCCCAATGAATGCCGGCGTGAGTGTAGCGCGCGTGATGTGCGTGCTTGCGGGCGCCTGGGCCTGTTGCGGCCAGGCGACGTCCTGTTCCACACCGTCGGGGTATTCGAAGCGCAGTGCTTCGATCTCACTCGGCGCAAAACCGATGTTCAGAGAATTGCGGAAACGGATGTGCTCGCCGACCGGGTCTTCGTCGACGTGATGCGTGCCTTGCGTGCGGAAGTGCGCGACCAGTACACGCACGGCCTGGAAAAATTCGAAACGATAGGGCGCCTCGCGCAGGCGCTCGATCACACCAGAATCTGGTCGCCGCTGCGGGGTGGACATTTGATGATTTCCTCGCCCGTGTCGTGTGCGACGACGACGAGCTGCGTAAAACTATTGATGTGGACGTACAGGCCGAAGAAATGATCGAGCAGACGCGCGAACTGCTCGACACTGGTGCCGACGAAATTCTGTGCGTCGACGGCGACTTCGATCTCGATACCTTTGACGAAGCTTGGAAACGGGTTGCCCGCCATGCGCGCCGTCACCACTTTGTGGCGGATCGCCATCAAGCCTTCGATGAGTTTGCGATTCACCGGCGAGCGCGTGATGTCGTACAGCGCCATCGTTTCCTTGAGAGAGGACAGGCCTGCCTCGGTCAATGACAAATGACTCAGCGCGAGATGCGAAATGAGACGCCAGTGCGAGCTATTGCGATCGATCCGCACCGTGCCCGTGGGCTTGCGTACGAGGGCGATGCTACGTGCGAGCGAGCCGCCTTCCATGAACAGATCGCCGCCGCTCATACCGAACGGGAGCTGTGAAGGCAGGTCGCGGTTGGTGCACGTCAGTTCGATCGACAGGGTTTCGGTCTTCTCGGCACGCGGGTCGAAGTCCAGATCCACGACCGACATTTCGTACTCGAAACCTGGGCTCAGCTCCGCTACATGTTCGTCGCGGCGCAGATGCCAGAACCGCCCCGTGGACGCCAGCGCTTCGCCGTGGCGCAAGGCGTAGTACGGGCGATATTCGACCTGCTGCTCACCGCGCACGGTCTTTTCCACCTTGCAGACGGAGTCCACTGCATATAGCTCGAACGCATGCGCCCGGCGTGAATCGGGAATCACCGGATAACTCGACTTGGTATGCGTCAGGCGTATGGGCTCGGCGTTCTGGCGGAAGAGATTGACGATGGGCGTGCAGTGCGTCAGGAAGTTGGTCGGGCCGATGCGTTCGAGCAGACGACCGTCTTTTCCCGCATCGCGCTGCGAACCGAGAACAAAATGCAGAATGAAGGACTGCGTGCCGACCGGCAATTGTGGGCGAAGGTTGGCCAGATCAATGTCGACGAAATTGAATTTTTCCGGGAAAGCGAAAAACTCGGAGAGCAGTCGATATGCCAAATGGGATCGCGCATCGTAATCCAGCAGTTCATCTTCGAGCTTGAAACCAACAGGCGTCGCCACTGCATGTGTCAAAGGCCGCCAGCGATGCTCGCCGGGGATTTCCAGCGCAACGCCGAGCGCATGCGTCAGCATGGCTTCGCGTAGCTGTGCGACCTGCGAACTTTCCCCATCGATGAATAGACGTAACTGGTCGAGTTCCAGTTCATTCAGGGAAAGTTGGGCTGACGCCGACTCCAGGCGCAAGCTCAACAGTGCGCCTGCACCAACCGGTGGCAGGTAACCGCGTGGCGGCGTGAAAGACTCTTCGAAACTCGCCGACCCGACTCTCAGCGGCGAAAGCGCAATGTCATAAACTGTGCGAAATTTGCAGGCGATACCTTTCACCGGCCGGGTGTTCAGTTGCGTGCCGCGCGGCACACTCGATACGCCGGATAGCTGCGCGTCGGCGCCAGCCATGTCGAAACGTGCAATGGAGCAGGACGGCATGGGCCGCAGATAGTGCGGATAAAGCACATCGAGAAAGGATGTGGTCAGCTCGGGAAAATCGTCCTCGAGCTTTTTCTGCACGCGCGCCGATAGCAGGGCGAACGACTCGATCATGCGTTCGACATGCGGGTCTTCGCAGGAGTCGCCGGAGATCAGCAGGCGCGAAGCGATTTTCGGATACTTCGCGGCAAACTCGCGCGCGTGACGGCGCAGGAAGGTCAGTTCGCGTTCGTAGTAGGGCAGCAGGTCGCGCATGGCCTGGCGTCTATCTCACGCCGACCGGGCCGCGAGACTTTGCGACCGAGTATTGCAGCGTGTTGGGCTGGAGCAGCGCGTCGAAGGTGACGGGCTCGCTTGCCGGATTGACGAACAGCACGGCGTTGATACCGAATTGCAGACAGCCGATAGTGGAGCGGTCCGCTTCGAGCCGCACTTCGATATGACGCAGGCGTGGTTCGTGATGCGCGACCGTGCGCTCCAGCGTGCGGCGTCTCGTCCGCGTCGCGGAGAAC
>JAQBNU010000090.1 GCA_028288365.1 Chitinophagaceae bacterium
GCTGTCTTGGTTCGTTGTAAGGCTCCTTCACACCTGGTAAAGAAAGAAGTGGTTGCATAGGAGACTCTTCGTCTTCCATTGTCCACATTTTATAAGGAGTAATAGGAGAAGGAGTAACAATGCGTAAACTATCGGCTTGTGGATTGCGCAACATACGCTCTATGCAGGTATCAATCACACTGACTTGTCTCACTGGTGAGGTTGGTCTAAGTTGAACTACATAATCCGGGGTATATCCTTCTTCCTCCTTTAACCAACGCAAAGCATGTTGAAAAACTTCCAAGTCTGTACTTAGGTCCTGGGCATATTCTGATGGACGTATAAAAGGAATCTCTGCACCATATTTTTCGGCTACACCAGCAATCACTTCAGAATCTGTAGAAACAATGACTCTCGTAATATGTTTTGAATCTTTTGCAGCTTTCACACTATAAGCGATCAAAGGATGTCCCAATAAAGAAAGTATATTCTTATTAGGCAATCCTTTGCTCCCTCCCCTTGCAGGTATAATGGCAAGTATATGCATGATTTACTGCTTTCTGTATTTGAGTTTATCGCGCTGTACCTTTTCTATATCTAATATTTCTGTTAGCTTATAGGTAAGTGCTTCGTGTGTATGTTCAAGATCTCTTACCAATTTTTGAAGACCTGGTACTTCTAAGGAGGCCGCATGATCTGTCCCTTTCCAGGTACGGTCTTTTGTAAAATGCCGCTCAATCCAAGTAGCACCTAGTGCATAGGCCGCTATGTCAACAGCAATACCCAAATGATGACCTGAAAATCCTATCTCTTTTACTCGATCGCCAAACTTATCGTACAAGCTATTGATTTCGAGTAAACAAATATCTTTAAAGGGTACTGGATAACCGGAAGTACAACTGTATACCACTACGCGATCTTTCGCCTGTTGAGTCTCTTCAAAAAACGAAACGATCTCTTCGATCTCTCCTTTGGTAGTCATCCCTGTAGACACATGAATATCACCTTTGTAATGGTCTCGCAATAATTTCAACATGTCGTAATGGTTATTGCAAGCAGAAGGTATTTTTATAAAATCAGGGTTTAAGGATATGATTTCTTTTGCCGAAGTCGTGTCCCATACTGAAGTGGCATATCCTATACCTATTGACTCCGCATACTTCTTTAACTCTGCATGCTGATCTACCGTAAATTCTAAAAACTCGCGATGCTCTCCATAAGTATTACCATATGAATTCCATGGATTGGGATGGGGAGCAGAATACTGATCCTCGGTCAATAATTCTTTATTGGTACGCTTTTGAAATTTCGCATAGTGTGCACCACTATCTTTCGATAGTTTTATGAGCTCTTTTGCAATTTCAAATTGTCCCATGTGGTTGCAACCAATCTCAGATATAACTTGAGGTGACTGATAGTTGAATTTAAACATATAGGCTAAGCTTTTAGATATCTTTTATTCTTCTGACTAGTTTAGGTATCCCTCCTAGGATTTTACCAATTAAATTTTTCTTCTTCGTTTCGTCGTAATAACCGTGGCTTTCTCCATAACCATAGCTATAGCCACCATAGCCATAGCTTCCATAACCATAGCCATAGCTTCCATTATTGCCCAAATCATTAAATACAATGAATAAATCTTTTAATTTATTGTCGCTGTATAATTTATTCAAGTCATCAATCATCATTGTCTTCGTGTAGTCGTGGCGAACCATGTACAAATTTGCATCCGTATATTTTGCCAGCAAATAATAGTCCGCAACCAATCCAACCGGAGCTGCATCGATAATAACATAGTCGTATTTTTCCGAAACCTTATCGATTAACAATTTCAAACTTTCAGATTCCAAGAGCTCTGTTGGATTTGGAGGCACTGGTCCCGAAGGGATAAAATCAAGATTAGCTACAGTGGTACTAAAGATGATTTCTTCTAGCGTAGCATTATTAATCAAATAATTACTCAACCCCTTTTCATTCGACATATTCAAATTGATATGCAGTTTGGGTTTACGCATATCCGCACCAATAATTAAAACCTTAGCATTCGATATCGCAATGGATGTTGCGAGGTTCAATGCAAAAAAAGTTTTCCCTTCTCCACTTATTGTCGAGGTTACTCCAATGATTTTATTTTTTTTCTGAGTAGCCAAATATTTCAGGTTCACTCTTAAGGATCGTATAGATTCTGCAAAAGAAGATTTGGGGGCTTCAATTAAAGGGTGAATAGCTTGTCCACTATAGTGTCCAACGATGCCTATTATGGGGACATTTGTTCTGGCTATAATCATTTCTTTAGAACTCACCCTATTGTTCATCAATATTTTAAAGCCTACAAAAAGAGAGGGCAATAATAGTGCTATTAAAACGGATAGAAAATGAATTTTTTTCTCATCAGGAGAGATTCGTCCTGTCAGATAAGCTTCATTGACAACCATGTTATCAGGAGTATTGGCTGCTTTTGTAATACTGGCATCTGTCCTTTTTTGAAGCAGGTAATTGTAGATATTATCGTTGAGATTAAATTTGCGTTTAATCTTAGTCAAACTCATTTCCTTTCCAGGAAGCATCATCACCACAGATCTGGCCTGCGCAAGTCTATTGGCATTGTCATCCAATAGTATTTCCGACGAGACAAGTACATTTCGGATATTTTCAACCAATGCTTTTCTTGCATTTTTAATCTTCAGTTCTAATATACCATAGGTTGGATTTTTTTCTTTCGCAGAAAACTTCAAGGTAGCCTGCGAAGAGTTTAACATGTACAATTCTTCCACCAATTTGTTTAACATGGGTTCTTCAATCCCCATTAAAGAAGGCGCAACAATCTTTGTAATGTCATAGTTGTTATTTATGTAGTCTTGCAGATATTTATAATAGCGGTCTTTTACTAATAAAATAGCTCTTTCTTCTTCTAACTTTTTTATTTGTTCATAGACAGAAATTGATGCGGCTTCTATGTCAACTACTTTCTCTTCTCTTCTAAATCTTTCCAATTGGTGTTCGGCACCTTTTAAAGAATCTGATATTTCTAATAACAGTTCATCAATAAAAATGATCGTGTTGTTGATGACTCTGTTTTTATTTTCTAATTCATCGTTCAAATAGGTTTCCGTGAGTTTAGATAAAAAATCGATTTCCTTTTCATAGACTAATCCATTCGTGGAGATCGCAATAATAGAAGCATTCCTATTGGCCAGTTCAATACTAATGCTATTCACATAGTAATTGATGAGGTTATCCAGGTTATTGATAATAAAATAATATTGCGGACTATCTCCAAATAAGGTAGAGTTGAAAAAAGCTGTTTTATATACAGTCAATGAGATCAAATCATTTCTAAGAGGCTCTCCTAAAACACCATTAAACGATCCTTTTTTTTCAGAAGAAATGGTGTAGGTAGAATCATTATGAAACACTATTACAAATTTAGTGTTTTCGGGATTGTGAAACGTCGTATCCAGCTGAACATGGTATGGAGCATTCCCATAAGTTTCCAGTTCCCTTATATTCCCTTTGGCATAATAAGAAATATCAAAATCCAATGAGTGAATAACTTTGCCTATTAACTTATATGATTTTAAAATTTCAATTTCATTATAAATATTTCTGTCCGTCTCTAGTTTATACTCAGACAGGATGTCATCCATAATTTGTTTGTTCTTCTGGTCCTTAATCAAAACAGTTGTTTTGATGTTATACATTGGTTTTACATATTTCAGGTATAAGTTGCCAAGAGGAATGATTACAACTAACGAAATAACAAATAAATACCAATACCTGATTACTATTCTAAGTGCATCACGATAATCCCATGAATTGGGTAATATATTAGGGCCTTTATTCAAAATGTTTTTTATATTTATTTACTAAGATAGTTACCCATCACAATGATAAATGTTAATGCCGACAAGGTCAATGAAATGTTTGCTGCATTGCTCCTGAATACTTTAGCTTTCAATGGTTCTATATAAAGCACATCGTTGGGTTGTAAATAATAATAAGGAGATCCTATCATGGATATACTGGAAAGATCAAGTTTTACTACTGTTACCTGATCTCCCTTTTTTCTTATTAGTTTTACTTTTTTCTTATTCGCTATATCTGTTGCATCTCCTGCAAGACCTATGGCTTGGTATATATTGAGGTTGTAACTATTTACAATTTCTTTGGTACCTGGAACGGTAACTTCTCCAAGGATGGTAACTCTAAATACACCCAATTTGGTAGTTACTGTAGCATAGTTAATATACTCTGCCAATTTAACTTTTATTGTATCATTGAGTTGATTACAAGTCAACCCCTGTGATTTGATTTTTCCAATGAGAGGAATATCAATAAACCCCTGACCGTCGATTATATATCCATTCAAGTAGCTGGCAAAAGCACTGGCTGCAGCAGTCAAATTGGTCATCTCGAATTTTTTGTTAAAAATCTCTATGTCATTGGCCACATTGCTAGCTACCTTAACATCTAATACATCTCCTACCTGTAATAGATAATCATCACGTTGTGTATTCAGTTGGACCGTATCTTTATTTGTTTTAGCGCTATCTGGAATTAAATAAGGATACTTCTTATGAGTAACACAAGAAAATGTCAAAAGCATCGAAAATACAAAAAGCGCAAGCCTATACTTATTATTCATAATTTTCTTCACCGATTTCAACTATTTAAGAAGATTGAAAGTTCTTTGAAGGCTATACAATCAACCGCAAGTCACAGATTTTACCACTCGTTTTTTTTAATACAACCTTATAAAATCAATGGATTTGAGCTATTCCTTTTTGACATATAATATCGCCCTAACCATACTTTTAGCGTGGGGCTAATATAGTAAAAAAAAGTCTAATTGAAGGATTTAACGCCTTTTTGAATAAAATGGTATGCTCTGCATGATGCTCAATTCTAATAAAATGATTCTGCTAATAAAATGACTACTGATACATGACATCCTTATTGTTATCTAAGACTTCAAACTTAGAAGAATTGCTGACAAATTCCGGAACCAGTTTTTTCATTACCCTCACCATGTCGAATTCATTGAGTTTATAATTCAACTCTATGGCTCTCTCCAGTTCCACTTTCAACATTCCATGATCGACTTTACGTACCTGGGCAATCATGATTTTAGGGTGATGTGTAGCGACGGTCGTCTCCGTATTGTTTAACAACTCTTCGTACAACTTTTCACCTTCGCGCAATCCTGTATATTCAATTTTAATGTCTTCATCTGGCTTCAGTCCAGAGAGCTTAATCATCTTACGCGCCAGATCAACAATTTTCACAGATTGTCCCATGTCAAAAATAAAGATCTCGCCTCCAAGTCCCATCACTCCTGCCTCCATCACCAATTGACACGCTTCAGGAATGGTCATGAAATACCGCGTAATATCAGGATGTGTCACGGTGATTGGACCGCCCTTCATGATTTGTTTTTTAAACAACGGAATGACAGATCCATTAGAGCCCAATACATTTCCAAAACGCGTTGTAATGAACTGTGTTGATTCTATGCCTTGTTTTTTAAGCTGCGTATCCAAGGATTGCACATACATCTCTGCGATGCGTTTGGATGCTCCCATAACGTTGGTTGGATTCACCGCTTTGTCGGTTGACACCATGACAAACTTAGACACCGAATATTTCACCGCTAGATCGGCCAATACCTTTGTACCTTTAACATTGCAACGCATTGCTTCTCTTGGATTTTGCTCCATCAATGGCACATGTTTGTAAGCCGCCGCATGAAAAATAATATCGGGAGAATATTTAGCAAACAATTCACTCATCGCTTGTTCATTGGAAATGTCTCCAATATGAACACTGTAATCCGTTTTACTACCTACCGTTTTGTCCATCAAGTCAACGATTTCATGTTCCAGTTCAAACAATCCTGTTTCTGACTGGTCCACTAAAATCAATTTTCTACTTGCACAATAAAGAGATTGAATCACTAGCTCTCTACCGATGGAGCCCGCGGCACCAGTAATCATGATGACCTTATCTTCGAGTTCTTTTCTGATTTTACCTTTCCCCAGGCGAATGGCTTCTCTCCCCAATAAATCTTCGATTTTCACTTCTTTGATCTGACCCGCTGTCAACTCCCCATTGATCCATTGATCTACAGGAGGAATCGTTTTCACCGACAAGTTCAAGGCCAAGCATTGATCAATGATTTCACGCTTGCGTTGAGGTTTGATCTTTTGTATAGAGATGATTACCTCGCCTATGTTTTTCTTTTCGATAAAAACAGGATCCAAAACTTCTTTGGAAGAATAGACGGGGATACCTTCGATTGATTTTCCTTTAATGCTCCTGTTATCGTCTACAAAACCAATCACTTTGTAAATCCCACTCTGCATGAGCGAATGATGCGTCAACAGGCCAAGCTTGCCTGCACCATAGACCAATACATGTTTACGATGCGACTGTTTAGATTCTGTCAATTCAAAATAAGCCGTCTTAAAAATAAAACGGCTGACTACCAATACAAATGTTGCAATCAAAAAATGAATAATCAGAAAGGAGATGGAAATATATTCGAGGTAATAATAATTGAAGTAATCGGCAGTGGTAACAATAAATGTCAGTGCGAAGATGGCAAAGGTATTGGCTTTAAGGATACGCCAGATGTCTGCAATACTGGTATGACGGATGATTCCAAAATAAGATTTATGAATAAGGAAAGCGATGACATATACAGCAACGATGGTAGGTAAAGCAAAATACACATCATACCCACTGATTCGTTCTAACTTAAAATTAGCTCGTACGCCAATCGCAAACAAGATGGAGCAGGAAACTAGAACAACATCTATACCGAGCACCAACCAGCGGGAAACAAAATTCCGCTTGAGCCTAAGCATAAACATTTTACCCAATATGACAGACATATCCTTAATTGAATTCTTACCCCGTAAAAGTAGTTTAAATATCTCTAAAATAGTCATCTTTTGTACTATAAAAACAAAAATCGAAGACAGCAATAAGCCTTTAATCGTTCTTTAGAGCACTTTCATCGGACAAGGTTTAACGCTTTAAAAACAGACTTGATTCGACTTTTTTCGCCCTCCCCTATATTCGTATCAGAAGGTAAACATAACCCTTTGTCAAATATTTCTTCCGACAAACGATCTCCATAGTACGGTGATTGCTTAAATACCGGTTGAAGGTGCATGGGTTTCCATAATGGCCTGGATTCAATGTTTTCTTTTTCAAGTGCCAAGCGTATATCTTCCCTCGTGATTCCTGCTGTTGCGGAAGGATCTACCAAGATGCAAGTCAGCCAGCGATTAGAGAAAAACCCGTTTGGTTCTTCCAAAAAAGTAATTCCAGGAATATTACCCAAAAAATCTACATACCAATCGTACAATGCTCTCTTCTCCTGCACACGCTGATCAAGAACCAGCATTTGTCCCCGTCCTATACCCGCACAGATATTGCTCATGCGGTAGTTGTATCCGATTTCAGAATGTTGGTAATGCGGTGCCGGATCTCTTGCTTGCGTAGCCAGGAAGCGAGCCTTCTCAATTTTTTCTTTATCGTTTGAAATCAGAGCACCGCCTCCTGAAGTGGTGATGATTTTATTTCCATTAAACGACAAGATGCCATAAGATCCGATACTACCCGGATGCTTGTCTTTGTAGCGGGAGCCCAATGCTTCTGCGGCGTCTTCTATCAATACCACTCCGTATTTGTCGCAGATCGATTTGATCTCATCCACTTTAGCAGGCATACCATACAAATGAACAAGGATAAAGGCTTTCGGCTTTTTCCCCTTCTGCATCAAATCCAATATGGCTTGTTCTAAAAATTCTGGTGAGGCATTCCATGTCTCCGCTTCACTCTCAATAAAGACAGGAAGAGCACCCTGGTAGACAATAGGATTGGCGGAGGCGCTAAACGTAAAAGTAGAACACAATACCCAATCACCTGCCTGTACATCTGCTAAAATCAAGGCCAGGTGCAACGCCGCTGTACCCGCACTCAAAGCCGCAGCGTGCGCGGTGCCTGTATAGCGTTGTAAATCTTCTTCAAATCCGTTGACATGCGGTCCTAAGGGTGCGATCCAATTGGTATCGAATGCTTCTTTGACAAACTCGAATTCTTTCCCTCCCATGTTAGGAGAAGAAAGATATATTTTAGGTTGCATAATGCTTAGAGGTTAGTCGCTAATGACAATAAATTATTTCTCGTTGGTATACTTGATGATCCTTCCCGGATTTCCCACTACTACGGCATAATCCGGCACATCTTTGACGATGACAGATCCCGCTCCTATCACACACCACTTACCGATCTTAATACCTGGTATGACTACCGTACCTGCCCCCACCAATGTTCCTTCGCCTACTGAAACAATACCGCAAAGTGCCGTTTTCACAGCGATGTGTGCAAAGTCTCCTATGATACAATCGTGATCAATAGAAGCTGAAGTATTGACAATGACATGTTTTCCTATTTTTGCAGACGACTGAATGATCGAACCGTGCAACACAACGGTACCTTCGCCAATGGTAACATCGGCCGCAATCAGTGCAGTAGGATGAATCGTTGTACCAAATGATTTACCGACAAGTTTTGCTGCAATTTTAGAACGGATAGTATTGGCACCGATAGAAATGATGAGCGGTCCTTCCGTATGAGAAGTGGTATAATCTCCGTTTACAGGAAGCCCTTTCAAGCTATGCACATTAGGATTCTGATCAAACAATCCTTTGACCGCAGTACCTGCATCGTGCAGGCAATCTAGGATGACTTTTGCATGTCCGCTGGCTCCTATTAAATACATAGCTTATTTTGTTCCGGTAAATTTTTCCATGGTAACAGAAGTATCAGAACTGATGCCTTCACTTTTGAACACCTTGAATACAGTCAAAAATACAATTTTAAGATCGAGTAGCCAAGATAAATGTTCTACATACCAAACATCGAGTTCGAATTTGCGCTCCCATGAGATGGCGTTCCTTCCATTGATCTGTGCCCAGCCGGTGATGCCAGGTCTTACCTCATGCCTGCGAACCTGAATGGATGAATACAACGGCAAATATTCTACCAGCAATGGACGAGGTCCAATCAACGACATGTCGCCTTTGATCACATTGATCAACTGAGGAATTTCATCTAAGGATGTTTTTCTTACCCACTTGCCAAACGTAGTCAGTCGCTCGCTATCCGATAACAACTCGCCTTGTGCGTCTTTGCGATCGTTCATGGTTTTAAATTTCACCAGCGTAAATAACCGGCCTGCTTTACCCGGCCTTGGTTGCAGGAAGAATGGTTTGCCGTCGTTGAGCACATACAACACCATGGAGATCACAACGAATACAGGCAATGCTAACATGAAAGCAATGCTTGCCAGTAAAAAATCAATTCCTCGTTTAAGAAAATGGCGGTACATTAAATTTGTTTTAAATGATCCAGGTATTGCTGTGCTAATTTTTCACGGTCGAAAGAAGTTCTGGCATACGCGTAACCACTTAAGCCCTGTACGGCTAATTCTTTTCTATTTTCAAGATAGAAATTTATTTTCTCTATATAGTCTTGTACGTTTTCCGGTTCCACATAAACACCCGCTCCAGCCTCTTCTACCAACTTACGTGAAACTCCGTCAATTGCCATGAGTATGGGTTTCTTACACGCCATGTAATCAAAAGTCTTGTTGGAATATACTGTTTTAAAGGTATCCACTTTTTTCAATACCGAAGCACCTAGATCCGAAGCTAAAATATATTTGAACACTTCTTTCTTAGGAACAGGATCTATGAAACGCACATTGGTTAATTTCCTGTTTTGTACTTCTTCCTTCAGCATTTTTTTCTGCATGCCATCACCAATGAGTAAAAACAACACCGGTTTATCTTTGATGTGTTCAGCAACCTCAACGAGTTGAATCAAATGATTGGCCACGCCGTGCGCACCTACATAGGTAATGAGTAGCGTTTCATCACTGATATCCATTTCTTTTCTAAAGGCGCCGGCATCAAACGTTTGCAACAATTCTTCTGACAAAGAAAAATCAGCCGCATTGGGAATGTAAATGAGCTTCGCTGCCGGTATATTTTTTTTATTCAGCAATGTTTCCCGGAAGGCTGGCGTCAATACGTTGATCAGTTTTGCATGTTTATACACAAAAGCTTCTAGCCAATAGGAAATTTTAATGATGACTTTATTGGTTACAACACCGGTATCAATCGCAGATTCCGGCCACAGGTCACGAATTTCAAATACGTAAGGAATACGCTTGAATTTAGACAACACATACGCTGTAATGCCTACAAACAAAGGAGGGGAGGTAACGAGGATCAAATCGTATTTACCCTTGGTCTTAAACAAACCGGCCCAGGTACTAAAAAAAACAAAAGAGAAATAACCCCAAAGGCGTCCGATGAAATTGACATTGTAACTTTCCGATACATGGCAACGAATCACTTCTATTCCCTTATCGTATTGTTCTTTTACAAAATATTTGTCTTTGTATTTTTCTGCTTTGCCTGAAGCATTGGCATGTATCATACCGGCCAGTACTGTGATCTCTACACCTTGCTCGCTCCACACACGCGTCATTTCATTGAATCGGGAACCACCCGAATCATTCTTCTCTAAAAAATATTGATGTATTAATAGTATCCTCATGTTGTCTTATGCTTTCCATTCTATCCGTGTAAACAATTTATTACCGACTGTTGTAAATGCAATGTCTTTTATTTTTTCTTTTGTTCCATAAAAAGAAGAATACCAACCTTCTTCTGATGTGGCGCTTACAACATTTCCATCCAGGTCTTTGCACGTCCAGATCAATGATGCATGGGCTACTTCAGAAGGATGCCAGCGTTGTATCATTGGTAAGGCAGAGGGTTTATTGATCAGTTCATCTTCGATCTCCCATGCCAGTTCTTTTTTCCACTTCGTCACTTTTCTCACGTGTTGTATGTTTCCACCCAGTTGCATAAACACAGGAATCGTACCTTTCCAAATGATCTTTTCTTCATCCTCTTTAAAATCTGCCTCTTTCCATTTCGTCCAATACCACCAAATGAAACGAGGCCCTTTCAACATTTGATCGTGGTCACCCAACATGACTGTATTATGTCCACGCGTACCGGCAAAGTAACGAATGGTTTGCTCATCGGTATTGTATAAGTAAGAACCTGCGTCTCGCAAAATATTCTCTCCTTTGATCCAAATGTCCAGGTGCATGTTATCGGCTTGTCCCGGCCTATCTTTGTAAGCGCCGCAACGCATCATGGTAAGTGACAACGCATCCTGATGCACGAAATATCCTCCGCGTTTGAAAAGCTCTGTCGTGTTTTTTTCTATCGTTGCAGCAGTTGCTCTTTCTCTGCGACGCACATCAAAGCCATACCAGGCCGCGTCTTCCAGCCAGCTTCCACTTTGCGGATATAAATTCTTTTTATCCAGGATCAGAGAAGCGGTATTCAACAGTGGACGATAATCTCTGAAAGCTGTATCCGACAAAGGAAAGAACCAGGCACCATCGTTGTTGCCGTAATTAGGCAGCTGACCAGTTGTCTGTTCCTGGCAGGCATGAAGAAAATGCAAAGACTTTCTTGCTCTGCTGTATACACCTTCTGATAATTCTTCTTTATTCAACTCCGATAAACGAATGGCCCATGACATAAGCTGTAATGCTACGCGATGGTAGTTCATGGAGAATTGTAAATACGTTCCATCGGTATATACCTGGTAAGTGATTTCTTCTTGCAACCAACGTTTCCCTAATACTTTCCATTTTTTAGAAGCAGGATAAAAAGGAAACAATAAACCACCAAGGTACAAGGCCAGGCATTCGGAGATGGCGTGGTTATTTCTCACCGCAATGCGTGAAAATTCTATGTTATCAAATACATGTTCCAGTTGACGGTATATAGCATTGTGAATGAGTTGCCAGCGCTCTTCTGTGAGACAATTGGAATATTTATAAAAATGCAACGCAAACATCCAGTTCATGATGCGCAAAGAAGTTTCCTGACTACAGCGGTAATGCGGCCCTTGGTTGAGCGGGTTATCTTGTATCCATGACAGTATTTGTGTAACGATCCATTCGCCGTGGTTTTCGCCCGAGTGATAATCGTAACGTACCACATCCAACACAAAAGAGAACCGTGCTTTCTCCCACACATATTTGATATCGCCCGCTACTGGATCTATGTCTGCAATGGCCGACCAGTGCAAGGTCTTATCGTATACATAACCCGACACTGGATGCGTGTGCCAGTCTTTTACTTTTTTCCATTGATGAGAAAAAAATAATATTTCCCCTGCGAGAACTCGATCTGCCCGTTCCTTTAAAGCAGGAGTTATCTCGCGTGGCAACAATACAGCATCTCTTCCTTCAAAAAAGAAATGTGTAGTGGAAGAGGTACGCCAATCGTCAAGTGAGGCAAAGCGAAGTGTATCCGCGTGTACCGGAAAAGTTTTTTTTAGTTTACCTGTGCGTCTACGCCATTCATATTTGGCACGGAACACAAGGTAACGTGTGCCCATGTTTTTCCAGATCTGATAGAGTTGTGTCAGCTTATTCATCTCGTGCGATCTTCTATAGACTGTTGGTACATCAATGCTAATTCTGATACAAGTCTTCTGCTTTTCTTTGCAGTTGATGCAAGTGAAGAAATACATCTTCTGACAAGAGAAGACGAATGGGGTTATTGTTTTTTACAAAGCATACAAAGACAAAAGGTGCGAGACAATGCGATCTGCAGCCTTTCCATCCCACAGTGGAGGAATGCCTCCTTTTTTCCATTGTCCGGAAAATAATTTCTGCAAGGCCAACTCCAATGCTTTGGGATCGGAGCCCAACAATTCATTGGTACCAATGGTGCAGGTTTCAGGACGCTCGGTAGAATTGCGTAACGTCATGCATGGAATACCCATGACCGTAGTTTCTTCTGTAATACCACCTGAATCGGTGATCACTCCTTTGGCATGTTGCACAAGGTAGTTGAACTCCAGGTAACCCAGTGGTTCTACCATCTTAACGTGCTCCAGTTTTATTCCAAACTTTTCCAGGTTGTTGCGAGTGCGCGGATGTACAGGAAAAATGACAGGTAATTCTTCTGTTCCTTTTTCCAATACACTTAATAACTTTTGCAACTGCTCTGCATGGTCCACATTTGACGGGCGATGCAGCGTCATTACCAAATATTTTTTATCTTCCAATTTTAACTCTTTCCAAAAAGAAGGAGCAACGAATTTACTTTGCTGTTTAAGCAATGTATCGATCATGGTATTGCCCACGAAGAATACTCTTTCTTTGGCAACACCACTGTCTGCTAAATTTTTGTTGGCCACATCCGATGTGGTAAAGAAATAATTGGTAATGCTATCTGTTACCAATCGATTGATTTCTTCCGGCATACCCCAATCGCCTGAACGGATGCCCGCTTCCACATGTGCCACACGCACACCCATCTTCTGTGCTGTGATGGCACAAGCCATGGTAGACGTAACATCACCAACCACCAATACCAAATCGGAAGGGTGTTCGCTTAATTCTTTTTCAAAACGCACCATGATGGCCGCAGTCTGTTCAGCCTGCGTACCGCCACCTGCTTCCAGATTGGCATGTGGTTCAGGAATGCCCAGTTGTTCAAAGAAATCACCGGACATTTTTTTATCGTAATGTTGACCTGTATGAATCAAACGATACTGTATATTTTTTCCGGCAGACTTAACTTTTTCGATGGCTTCGATGATCGGAGCTATTTTCATAAAGTTAGGTCTGGCACCAGCGATGATGTGTAAAAGCATATTAATGTTTTGTATTTTATGTTTGGTAAAATGGTCGATAGTCAGAAAAATTTGATTTAACTGATCACTGTCAACGGACAACTATATTATTTTCTCCCATCCTCCATTTTTTATCGAGGTCAATACAGCAAAGCTCGCTTTTGTTGTATTCACGGTACTTTCAAATGGGATTGGTTCTTGTCCACCGGTGTTTAAGAAAGACAGTACCGTTTCAAACTGTGCCGTATGGCCTTTATCCTGCTTGCCTTTCATGGAAGATAATCCTTTGAATCCATAAGCTTGCAGCGATCTGTAGTTATCCATGATGAGTGTACGCCCATCCTGGTATACTTCTACTCTTTCTTTGGAATACGCTTTGTCACCATTCGAGAAATAATTGATGACGGCATTCGAACCGTTTTCAAAACGAAGTAAGATCGAGACATTGTCTGTTTGTTCCGTAGCTTGCGGTCCCAATGCATTGGCACATACCGCTACAACTTTCGATCCCGTAAGGTAATTGCACAAGTCAATGAAGTGACAAGCTTCACCAATGATCCTACCGCCGCCGATCAGGAGATCGTGTACCCACACATTGGGAGGAATGAATCCAGCATTCATAGTGGCTACAATATGCATGGGGGTTGTGGCCAATACGTTTTTCATCTTTTTGACAAAAGGAGAAAAACGTCTATTGAAACCTACCATCACCATTTTATTGGATGCATTTTTGGCGCTGATGATTTCATTCAATTCCATTTCATTCAAGGCCAAAGGTTTCTCTACAAAAACATGCTTACCGGCATGCAAGGCGCCTATCGTCATGGAAGCATGCAGGTTGTGTCGCGTGGTGATCATGACCAGACCTGTATGCGCATCTTTTAATACAGCTTTATAATCTGTAGTACTATGCTGTATGTTGTATTTCTTGGCCATCGCTGTACCACTCACTCCACCGGCAGATGCGATGTAGGTGAAGAGTGGCTTCATGGATTTCATGGCCGGCAACAAAGTCATCTTGGTAAAGTTACCCGCACCGATGATGGCCAGCCCTTTCTTTTCAGATGCTAGCAAAACGCTTGCATTCACTTTCACCGTTTGTTCGTAACGACTCTCTGCCGGATACTGCAACAACGATGCGATGCTATTGCCCGCACCCATGGCACTGTATATTTTTTGATAATCGGCTAAAGGAATAATTTCTGTAATCAATGATTTGACATCGAGTTTTCCTGAAGCAATAGCAAACAATACCGCTTCGAAATTTCTTTTTTCCGTCCAACGCACATAACTGATTGGATAGTCACGGCCTTTGTATTCGTAATCGTCGTCGTATCTGCCAGGACCGTAGGAACAAGAAACCTGAAAGCTGATTTCTTTTTCGTAAAAATCTGAACGACGGATGTCTAATCCCACAACACCTGTCAATACTACTCTTCCACGCTTGCGACACATTTGCGCCGCTTGTGAAATGATGTCATTATTTTTTGCCGACGCGGTAATCAATACACCATCTGCTCCGATGCCTTGTGTCATCGACTGAACAGATTTTACTACGTCTTCTTTGAGAGGATCTATGACTTCTATTCCTTTGGAAACAGCGAGTGCTCTTTTCTTTTCGTCGATTTCAATACCGATTACGCGACAACCGTTAGAAAGCAAGAGTTCCGCAGTGACTAAACCAATTAAACCTAAACCGGTCACGACAATGGTTTCACCAAAAGTAGGCTGTAGCAAACGTATCCCTTGCAAACCAATAGAAGCAATGATGGTAAAACTAGCTTCTTCATCACTGACCTGATCAGGTATGTGTGCTGCCAGGTTCACCGGTACACATACATATTCTGCATGCTGACCGTTGGAAGCCACACGATCTCCTATTTTAAAATCTGTGACACCTTCTCCCACGGCAATCACTTTGCCTACGTTGCAATAACCCAAAGGCAAAGGTTGATCGAGCTTGTTGAACACCGCTTCCAGCGTAGGTACCAGTCCGTCTGCTTTTATTTTATCTAGTACCTGTTTTACTCTATCTGGCTGCTGACGTGCCTTTGCTATCCATCCAGCCTTACCGAATTCCACCAGCATGCGCTCCGTTCCTAAGGAAACCAAACTAAAAGTGGATTGTATAAGCAGGTGTCCTTTTCTAATTTCCGGAGCCGGAACTTCTTCCAGTATGGTATTTCCGTTCTTTAAATCTTGTATTATTTGCTTCATCTTAAAACGACAACATCTCGCCGATCTACAAGTTACGTCTATCTCTACAAATAACAAAACCGCTTCTGACAATCAAGCATATAGATTATAACTGGCCACATTTACAGGCATGAACCGGTTAGAATATTCCATTCTTTCTGCTTAACTTCCACTTTACAATTTAATCTCACAAGCTACATGCACCGGTATTTCGCTTATTCCAAAGTGGTCGTGGATGCTCTTTCTTCAACTTTGGGATACGCGTATTTCAGTCCAACTAAAGTTTAGATCCATCTACCTCACCGTCTTCCTGGATGATTCAGCTGTTACGAGAAAATAAAAAACTGATCCGCTTTCTATCGATCTGTCTGCTGGGCTACCTCTTTTGGGTTGTTGTCTACGAGCATTGGATCGGGCCAAAACAAACAATAGATTTCTGGCTTTGCGATATAGAAACCAAAGAAGTCATCCAAATCCTAAAATGGTTTGGCTATTCCTTCCAGCATGTAGTGGAGCTGGACTTCAAACATGTATTTTACCTGAATGGTACTCGTCTTGTAGGCCTTGCCAGTTCATGCAATGGACTGGTCCTGTTTCCTCTGTTCAGTTGCTTCATCGTTGCAACCAATGGACCATGGAAAAGAAAATTAGTATATATCCTTGCGGGTTGTTTTCTTATTTATCATATCAACCTGCTGCGCATACTCGCACTTGTTTTAGTTAAACTTTATTATCCCGATAGTTTGGATTTCAATCACAAGTACACGTTTACCATTCTCGTTTATTCTTTTATTTTTTACTTGTGGTATTTGTGGATTAATGACTATTCAGAAGCTAAACATCCGGCACATGAATAACAGGTGGCTCCAATGGTTTCTATTGCTGTTGCTGGGTGCGGCTACCTTTGGTTTGGGACTGATGCGTTACGATTATGTCCTCAACTTCATTGATCACAGTAGACCTTTCCTGTTACCTAGAACTATTGCTGAACAGACAGCTTATCCAATGGACTTCGGAAGTTTAATAAATAGTTTACTTCATGATCCACGCTGGCTATCCACGTTGTTTTACATGATCTACCCTGCCATGGGAACCTGTATAGCGGTCTATCTTATTTTTCAAAAAAGAAAATACGTACAGCTTACCTTATTGTTTTACAGTGCGGGGATGTCCTTCTTGTTTATACTCATCAGCTACAGCATTTTATTTCACGAGTATGCCAATGGTTATGCGATGGCACAATACTTTAAAAAAATATTCCAGGAGCCGTATGCGAGTTTGTTGTTGTTGGGAAGTTTTTATTGGGATCAAAAAAATAAAATAAATAATATCAGGTAGCTCTTGTCTGCTGCTATTCGTCCACAAATTGTCTCATCCAACTTTCTATAGCCAACAAAGACCAGATGGTGTAGGATCCATCAATTGCACCTGCTTTATTGTCTTTAATCAATCTTGCAACAGAACGAGGATTAAAAATGCCACGGGCCTCAATGGATTCTGTAGATAAAACATCGTTTATCTTTGCATCCAGTTTATTCACTACCCAGTCTCTCACCGGAGCGCCAAAACCTGTCTTCGGTCTGTTGATGACGTCTTTCGGCAAGTACGGTTCCATGGCTTTTTTGAGAATGTACTTGGTGACATTCCCTTTCATTTTATATTTAGGAGCAATCGTTGTGCTGTAATTCACCAAGTCTAAGTCTAAGAAAGGAACGCGTGTTTCCACTCCTACAGCCATCGACATTTTATCTGTATAGTTTAGATTATGATCCGGCAGGTAGGTTTTCATTTCCCAATACAAACTTCTATTGAGTAAACTTTTTTCGTTGGGCAAGTTACGCCAAAGTTTTTCAAAACTATCCAATGGTTGGTACTGCTGAAACAGCATGTCGTTATTGAGTTCTGCGTTGAACAAAGATTTATTGATGCCCAAACTGATCCAACTGTAATAACCAAACATGCGTTCAATAGGACTTTTATCTAAATCCGTCAAAAGCTTTCGCATGCGTCGCACGGCAGGATTAGAAATATTAAAGGGTCTGAAACTTGCTTTCATCAATCCCACAGTCCACTTTGGAACCAATTGAAACAGCGGTT
>JAQBNU010000034.1 GCA_028288365.1 Chitinophagaceae bacterium
TGGGATGATAGATATATGGCTCGCCAGATTTTCGGCGCATGTCTTTATGCGCTTCTAGTGCCGTGTAAAAAGCTTTCTTTATGATTTGAGAGTCACCCTCCTGCATGATGGGTTTCGCATCACGCAAGAGTTTCCTGTATCGCCTTAAGATCTCCTTATTTTCCTTCTCTAAATCTATCTGCATGTTACCAATTAGCGAGTTTTTCTTGTTTTTTTCAACCAGTACGTAATATTAATCTAAAAAGGTATTGCTATTTTATTTTTTTGTATAACTTTGCAGTCCCAAAGCGGATGTGGCGAAATTGGTAGACGCACTAGACTTAGGATCTAGCGGGGCGACCCATGGGAGTTCGAGTCTCTTCATCCGCACTCGATTGAAATAAACCCTCTTCCATTTTGGCTGAGGGTTTATTTATTTAAAGGGGAATGAGCCTGGCTGAGGGATAGCAGCGGAAAGCCCACAGCGAGCCTTTTAAGTACATAATAACCTGATGAGGATGATCCGAGCGAGGACTTGCAGCGGATAGCCCGACCCCGCAAGCTGACTCAGATAAAGCGTCAATGCTCATTTGCGGGGACAGCCCCTAAGTAGGATACAAGATTAATACTAAATTGTTTAACATCAGCTATCTTTATTTCTTTCTCCGTAATAAGCAAACTGATTCATACTTACTTAATACCATTACTAAAACTAAATTCATATACCGTGGAAATCACTCTTGAGAAACAAAGCGAAAGCAAAGCTACTTTGAAAGTTCATCTTCTTGCAGCTGACTACGAACCAAAGATTCAGGAAAAACTAAAGGACTATGGAAAGAAAGTCAGTTTGAAAGGTTTTCGTCCCGGTAAAGTTCCCGCTTCTCTTGTACAAAAAATGTACGGCAAAAGTGTAAAGGTAGACGAGATCAACAGCCTTGTGATCAGAAGCCTTCAGGAGTATATTCAACAAAACAAATTACATGTTATCGGTTATCCATTGCCGAAGCCTGACAGTGGCAAAGACCTGGATTGGGACAGTCCGGTAGATTATAAATTTGATTACGAAGTAGGATTGGTTCCAACTTTCACGTACACGCTATCTGATAAAATTAAATTGGATCAATACGAAATTGGTCAGTCTGATGAATCAGTAAAAACAACCTTAGAAAACCTTCGCAAACAATATGGTCAAATGACTGATGGCGAAGAAGTAAAAGAAGGCGACTTCGTGAACGGAGAGTTGAAAGAAGTGAACGGGAACTTTAGCAGCAACACCCTTGTTCCTACAAACAGACTTAACAAGAAAGGATTAGCTTTATTTGACAATAAAAAAACTGGTGATCTGATCAACTTCAACATTGAAGAGTTGTTTGATGATCCGATTAACCTGGCTTATGTGACTGGTCGTCCTAAAGAAGAAGTAGACCTAATCAAAGGTGCTCATACATTTGCCATCAGTGGTATTCGTCGTTCTGGAGTTGCTGAGTTAAATCAAGAGTTCTTTGACAAAATCTTTGGACCTGGCAAAGTTACTACTGAAGAAGAATTCACTGCAAAATTGAAAGAGACGATCGCTGAAAATTACAAGCGTGAATCTGATCAATGGTTTAACAAATCAGTGAAAGACTACTTTGTGAACAACACTAAAATAGATCTTTCAGAAGATTTTCTTAAACGTTGGTTACTGGTCTCTAACGAAGGAAAAGTAACTCAGGAACAAGTAGATAATGAGTACACTGCTTTCGCTCAAGAATTGAAATGGTCATTGATCAAAGGCAAAATCGGAGAAGACAACCAGATCAAAGTAGAACACGAAGAAGTATTGAAACAAGCGAAAGACATGATCATGGCTCAGTTTGGGATCAGCAGCATCACGGATGAAATGCAGGAAACCATTGACCGTGTAGCAGAAAATTACCTGCAAAGCGAAGAAGGGAAAAACTACCAGAATCTGTACGAGCAAGCATTCAATGCTAAAGTGTTGGACTTCATCAAAGAAAAAGTAAGCATAAACACGAAATCGGTAACAGCCGAGGAGTTTCAGAAATTAGTTGAAGCCTAATCAAAAGCTTCATTTAAAAGAGAAAGTCCTTTACTAAAAGGACTTTTTTTTTAGATTTGTAAACCCTTAAACGAACTAAAATCATGATCAATAAAGACGAATTCAGAAAATTTGCCATCAAAGGCCAAGGCATAGGAAGTCACATCTTAGATGGTTACATCAATAAAATGGAAGGCATTACAAGACACGAAGTGAGCAACATGACTCGCTCAGTGATTGAAGAACGCCCTACCCGTTTTGCAGAGATCGATGTGTTTTCACGTTTGATCATGGATCGTATCATCTTTTTGGGTACGGATGTGAACGACAACATTGCCAACATCATCACTGCTCAATTGTTGTTTTTGGAATCAGTAGATTCGAAGAAAGACATCTTGATGTACATCAACAGTCCTGGAGGATCAGTGTATGCCGGTCTTGGCATTTATGATACGATGCATTATGTTGGTCCAGATGTAGCAACAATCTGCACAGGTATGGCTGCCTCTATGGGTGCCGTATTGCTTGCAGGTGGTGCAGCTAAAAAACGTTCTGCATTGAAACACTCCCGTGTCATGATTCACCAACCAATGAGTGGTATGCAAGGACAAGCTTCTGACATGGAAATCTCTTTGAGACAAACGTTAGAAGTGAAGAAAGACTTGTATGACATCCTGGCTAAACACAGCGGACAAACATACGAGAAAGTAGAAAAAGATTCTGATCGCGATTACTGGATGCGTGCTCACGAAGCCAAAGCATACGGTCTTATCGACGAAGTATTGGAACGTAAATAAAAAAGTTGAACAAAAGAGTCACGCTTACGGTGTGACTCTTTTGTTACTTTAATAAATTTTGATTGACAATGCTCACTAAAAAACAAAGCCGTGGCAAACAATAACAACGTCACTTGTTCTTTTTGCGGAAGACATAAAAAAGATGTATCACTGATGATTTCAGGTATACAAGCGCACATCTGTGATCGCTGTGTGAACCAGTCTTATCAGATACTGCAGGAAGAATCTCATTCCAAAACGAAAAAAGGTTCTCCTAAATTTAACCTGATCAAACCTCATGAGGTAAAGAAGTTTTTGGATCAATACGTCGTGGGTCAGGATGAAGCGAAGAAAGTATTGGCGGTTTCAGTATACAATCACTACAAGCGATTGAATCAACCGAAACTGGATGACGATGTAACCATCGAAAAATCTAACATCATCATGGTGGGTGAAACAGGTACAGGTAAAACATACCTTGCCCGTACATTGGCCAACATTTTACAAGTTCCCTTTTGTATTGCGGATGCCACTGTATTGACAGAAGCCGGTTATGTAGGAGAAGATGTAGAAAGTATATTGACACGTTTACTGCAAGCATCTAATTACGATGTCGAATCTGCAGAACGTGGTATTGTATACATTGACGAAATTGACAAGATCGCACGCAAGAGCGATAACCCTTCCATCACACGTGACGTGAGCGGAGAAGGCGTTCAACAAGCGCTGTTGAAATTATTGGAAGGCAATGTGGTGAACGTACCGCCGCAAGGAGGACGTAAACATCCGGATCAGAAAATGATTGCCATCAACACCGACAACATTCTATTCATTTGTGGAGGAGCTTTTGACGGCATCAAGCGTATCATCGCCAACCGATTGAATACACAGCCTCTTGGTTTCAAAAACATGGATGAAGAATCTGCAGGTGCTGTGGATGAAGATAACTTATTGCAATATGTAACTGCTCATGACTTGAAAAGTTTTGGTCTGATCCCAGAGTTGATTGGTCGTTTGCCAGTGGTGACACATCTTGATCCTTTGACCAATGATGTATTGAAACAAATTTTGGTCGCACCTAAAAATGCGTTGATCAAACAATACCAGAAATTGTTGAAGATGGAAGACATTGATCTGGAATTTGAAGAAGATGCTTTGAACTACATCGTAGAAAAGGCGATGGTATTTAAATTAGGAGCCAGAGGATTACGTTCCATTTGCGAAGCTATCATGACAGATGCTATGTTTGACGCGCCTTCGGAGAACAAAGCAGGCAAACTGATCATCTCTAAAGAATACGCGGTAGAAAAAATCGAAAAATCGAAACTTGCGAAGTTGCGAGTAGCATAAATGAAAGAGCGAAGAAACAGAAAGAGAGCGAAAAATATCCGCTCTCTTTCTGTTTCTTCGCTCTTCTTATTTTTTCAAATACTTTATCATAAGCGACGCTGTGTGATCCGACACTCCCTTCTCTCCTATTTTTTGCGCAAGGCTATCGTATTCTTTTAGTATCGTTGTTCGGTAATCACCCTCTGTCACTAATTTATTCAATTCTATTTTCAGTGCCTTCGGTTCGAAGTCTGACTGGATCATTTCTCTTACCACTTCTTTTCCTGCAATGAGATTTACTAAAGAGATGAATGGTACTTTGATCACAAACTTTGCCAACGAATATGTAATAGCACTCGTCTTGTAACATACAATCTGCGGCACTTTGAACAAAGCCGTTTCTAATGTTGCCGTACCAGAAGTAACCAATGCCGCGCGACTGACATTCAACAATTGATACGTTTGATTGTAGATCACTTCTACTCCTGCTTTCTTCGCCTCCTCATACAAGGACGCATTCAGATTATCTACTCCTGCTACGATCCATTGGTAGTCTGGAAAAGAAGGAACCATTTGTAACATGGTATTGAGCATCTGCGTCACTTCCTGCGTGCGACTACCAGGCAATACAGCGATCACAGGTTTACTGTTGTATTTCTTTATAAATTCAGGATCAGGAGTAAAATCAGCGACTGCATCTTTCAATGGATTACCAACATAATCTACTTCGTAGTCAAATTGTTTGAAGAAGTCTTTCTCAAATGGAAGAATTACAAACATGTGATCTATGAAACGCTTGATGTTGTGTGCTCTGCTCGTATTCCACGCCCATACTTTAGGTGAGATGTAATAATGAACAGGAATGCCTTGCTCGTGCGCAAACTTCGCAATCTTCATATTGAAACCACCGAAGTCAATCAATACGACTGCGTCCGGTTTAAAGCGAAGAATATCTTCTTTGGTTTCTTTGATGCGTTTGAAAATGAAAGGAAGTTTAACAAATACTTCCCAGGCACCCATGACGGCAACGTCTTTGTAATGCCTATACAATTCCAATCCATTGGCTTGCGACAACTCTCCCCCGATGCCACGAAACACGGCCTGTTGATCACGCTGTTTAAGTGCAGCGACCAATCGCGAAGTATGTAAATCACCGGAACGTTCTCCGCAAATCAGGTAGTAGCGCATGGATTATTCTTCTCCGAAGTATTCGACAAAATTGCGTGGTGTTTCATACAACTTGATGGAATGCATTTGCGCACTACCAGCAGAGATACGAAGGACATGAGGAGCTAATATGTTAAAAAATTCGATGGCCAAATGTTCAGTACTCGCCATTTTCCCTTTCATGAAATCCACATCCATGTTTAAGTTTTTATGATCGACTTTGGATATGATTTCTTCGCGGATGAGTGTACTTAATTTCTTTAGGTCAACAATGAAACCTGTATCAGGATTGGGTTTGCCTTTTACCGTAACGATCAAATCGAAATTATGTCCATGCCAGTTTTCATTGGCGCAAGGTCCAAACATCTCACGGTTTTTTTCTTCCGTCCAGTTGGAATTGTATAATTTATGTGCGGCATTAAAATGCTCTTTTCTCGATAGGTATACCATCTTCACGTCCTCGTTTGTTACAAAGTTACTGAAAATTATACTTTTTTCTGACCAATAAATACACAAAGAAAGGGACACCGATCATGGCCGTCATAATTCCCGGAGGCAAGCCTGCCGGGTAGACCAAAAACCTGCTCAGGACTTCAGCAGCCAGTAACAAATAACCGCCAATCAGTACTTCCCATAAAACCGAAAGACGGTGCATTCCAAACAAACTTCTCACCCAATGGGGAACCATGAGTCCGACAAAACCAATAGGCCCAGCCTGAGCCACGCAAAAGGCAACCAATATGGAAGAAAAGAGTAAGGCCTTCCATCGAAGCGCTGTTGTGTTTTGCCCCAATTGCATGGCTCTGTCATCACCGAGCAACATCAGACCTAGTTGCTTGTGCCAAAGAGGTTGTAGAATCAATGACGCAATAAGTAAAGGCAAGAGTATGAAAAGTCCTTCCCAGTCTGCCATTTCAAAACTTCCGAAGCTCCAAAAGATCAATGTCTTCAAGATATTGTCGCCGGCATGGAGGTAATAGATAAAGCTCAGCAAGGCCATTAAAAAAGAGGATATGGCAACACCCGCCAAGATGATTTGATGACGACCAGAAGCACCCATCAATTTGCTGATCAATAAAATCAATAACACGCTGAACAACGCACCAATAAAGGCCCCTATAGAAGGCAATAAGATGAACGTTCCACCCATTGCCAATCGCACCATGGCCGCACCAAACGAGGCTCCCGATGCACTGCCCAGAATATAGGGATCAGCCAGTGGATTGTTCAGCACACGCTGCATGACAGAACCCGCCACAGCCAATAGCGCTCCAACTTCCCAAGCCAGTAAAAGACGAGGCATGCGCAAGTGAAATAGAACCGTTTGATCAAATACATCGCTGCTCCATAAATCACTCAGGTCAGTATCGGCGGAGCCTACACTTAATCCCAGAGAAAAAGTCAGAGCCGTGAGACACAACAAGGCGATGGCTATCCAACTATCTTTTTTCATGTAACGGAAGACTGGTTTGTTTACTGATTTCAATAGCGGCTTTGATTAATTCCGGTCCAGGTCTGGAGAGCCAGTCACCATTGATGTATAGACAATGATGCAACTGATACGCTTTCAACCTTTTCAATAAAGGAAATTTCACAAACAATTCCTGTGCTTCTTTTTGTTCCCCTGGAAAGATCAGAAAATCAGGATTTACTTTCAATAAATATTCCTGATCTACTACCGGAAAGCCCTGTGCAATGCTGCTGTCAATCGCATTCGTCAATCCACAATAGCGAAGCACATCTGTCAGGTAGGAAGAATAACCGAATACATAAATCGGATCGGAAGAGATGATGCCCGCTGCAGAGAATGACGAAGCATGAGGGATGTTCTTTAATGAATCAAACTGTTGTTGAAACTTTACAGAAGCATCAAGCCCTTTGTCTTTTTGACCAATGACTTCACCTAATTTTTTTATACTCGCAGCGATTCCCTTGATGTCGTCTGCACGCTGCATGTATACAGCTAAGCCCAATGATTCCAACTTTTTCAACTGATCATTGGATAACATACCTTCTTTGCTGACAATCAAATCTGGTTTTAACGTGACTACTTTTTCCATATCAAGTGGATAATTATTCACCAATGGTTTAGAAAGAATCCATGTCGGAGAAGAGCATTCCGGTGTACGTCCAACGAGCATGCTGCTGTCGCACAACAAAACCATGGTTTCTTCAGAAGAGGCACAAAGTGGAAGGATACGTTGAACAGGTTGCCGAACATGGATTGTTCTGCCTAGTTCATCTACTGCAGTTAGTTCCTGACTTACAGACTCCTGCTGACTTTCCTTGCAAGTTTCATGGCAAGAAATCAGCAGAGTCGGGAGAAGACAACAGATAATGTATTTTAACATAGTTTACTTAAAAGAACTTCTTAAATTTGGGGAATATAAATCATTTATAAAATAGCAGTTATATGATGGTAGTGACGGGAGCTGTCGGTTTTATCGGCAGTTGCATGATAAAAGCCTTAAACGAAGCCGGTTTCAACAATATTATCGCCGTGGATGATTTCTCTAACGAAGAGAAAAATAAAAATCTGATCGGCAAAACCATTCAGGAAAAAGTAGACCGCAAGGAATTTTTCAACTGGTTAGATACAAACAATCAACATACAGAATTCATCATTCACCTGGGCGCTCGCACCGATACGACAGAATTTAACAAAGCCATCTTTGATGAGTTGAACGTGAACTACTCTAAAGAAATTTGGAAACGTTGTGTGGCTTACCAAATACCATTGGTATACGCTTCATCTGCTGCAACGTATGGTAATGGAGAATTAGGATACAACGACGACGAAAGTTTAATTCCTCAACTGAAACCGTTGAATCCATACGGTGATTCTAAAAACGAATTTGATATCTGGGCACTACAACAAAAAGACAAACCGTTCTTCTGGGTCGGTTTGAAATTTTTCAATATCTATGGTCCTAATGAATACCACAAAGGGCGCATGGCCAGTGTGATTCAGCATGCTTTCTATCAAATTAAAAACACGGGTAAAATGAAACTTTTCCGTTCGCATAATCCGAATTACAAAAACGGAGAACAGATGAGAGATTTCATTTATGTAAAAGACCTTTGCGACATCATTTTATTTTTCATCGATCACCGCAAAAACAGTGGCATCTACAACTTAGGAAGTGGAAAAGCCAGAACATTCCTTGATTTGGTAAAGAGTACCTTCAAGGCCATGGGACAAAAAGAAGACATTGATTTTGTAGATACACCGATCGATATTCGTGATAAGTATCAGTATTTCACAGAAGCCAACATGAGCAAACTGAGAGGCATCGGTTATAGCAAGGCGTTTACCAGTTTGGAAGATGGTGTAGAAGATTATGTGAAGAATTATTTAATGACGGGTAAGTATAGGTAGAAATCCCAAATCGGAGATCAGAAATCAGTATTGCTTTTTTGATCTCTGATTTCGGATTTCTGATCGCTTTCTTCTGGGTCGCCAGCACAGCAATTCCCTTCATGCACCGAACGTTGCCATTCTTCATCGGAGATTGCTTCCTTCTTTTTTTGAGTCACTGTTTCAACCACACACCAGTCGCAGGTTTCACCGTCATCAGTAAATCCTTTGCCTTCGCATTTGGGACAGAGATAGCCACAGATGGACATAGTGATTAAATGTTTTATCTAAATTTATACTGTTAGTTTATCGAGTCAATACCACATAATCTTTAATCAGCGTCAGCAAAAATTCCTCGTGCCGTCCTACCGCAGTGGTAATTTCTAATCTCGTTTTCATTTTATCCACGAGTATTTTAAGTGCTTCACGATGGGCATCATTTCTATAGCGTCTGTAACGTTCCAACACTTCCTTGATAAACAATACATCTTCTTCCGACATGCGCACGACAGAAGGATATACCGGTTGATACTCATTGATTGTTTTTTTATTGAGTAACGCTGCCAGAGAAAGATTGAAAGCAGGACGTTCTTTGACCACCACCGTATTGGCGACCAGATCACCCAGTCTCTGATTTTTGTCTGATAAACTCACCATGATGACAGCGAATGAACCCACGGTCAGGTACAACTCCAAGGAACGGAAAGCCCAGCGAGCCATGTAATCTCCTGCTACTCCTTCCGTACCGTCTATTTTTATGACCTTAATCCCCAATGCCATTTTGCCCAGGGATTTTCCGTTGTTTAGTATTTCAAATAACAAACTATAGAATAGGAACAAGGGTAAAAGCAAGACAGAAAAAAGAATGTTCTGACCCTCACCTCCAAATGAATTGGTCAACAAGAGGAAAAGAACCAGGCATGCAATGAACAATGTTATGAAATCAATAATGAATGCAAATATTCGCTCCCTTAATGAGGCCAACTCGTAATTTATTGTTACATTTTGAGGCGTATTGATGTCTATCGTTTCCATATAAATTTCTACTCTTTAGTGCATGAAGGAAACCTCATTCATTCAACAAAATAAAGAAAAATGGCAAGATCTGGAAACCTTATTGAAGGAAAAACAAAAAGATCCGGATCATTTAAGTGAGCTTTTTATTCAGGTTTCTGAAGACCTCTCCTACGCGCGTACCTTTTATCCTAATCGTTCGATACGCGTTTACCTCAACAACATTACGCAGGCTATTTTTTTTAATGTTTATAAAAACAAACGTACCAAATGGAAAGACATTGTTTTCTTCTGGAAAGAAGAACTGCCTTATGTCGTCTACCATTCGCGAAAAGAATTGACCATTGCTCTGGCTATTTTCTCTATCTCCATGTTGTTTGGCATCATCTCTTCGGTGAAGGATCCTGCCTTTGCGGAGCGTATCCTGGGTAATGCTTATATTGAAATGACCAATGAAAACATAGCCGGCGGAGATCCAATGGCTGTTTATAAAAAGATGAATCAAGTCGATATGTTTTTCGGCATCACGATCAACAACCTGCGCGTTGCTTTTCTTACCTATATACTCGGATTGTTTTTTTCCATCGGTACTATTTCACTGTTGATGTACAATGGTGTGATGGTAGCCACCTTCCAATATTTCTTTTACGCCAAAGGTTTATTCTGGGAATCGTTTCTCACCATCTGGCTCCACGGCACCATTGAAATCTCCTGTATCGTGCTAGCTGCGGGAGCAGGCATACGATTAGGTTCTGGCCTATTGTTTCCGGGTACATACACACGGCTTCAAGCCTTTCGCATTTCCGGCACCAACAGCTTGAAACTGATTTTAGGTTTAGCGCCTTTGATCTGTCTGGCCGGTTTCATTGAAAGCTTTGTGACACGCTACACTGGCACACCAGACTGGATCAAAGCATTGCTGATCATCGCTTCTTTTTTATTCATCGTAGGTTATTTTGTTGTGCTTCCTTTGCGCAAAGCGAAGGCGGGCTTTCATCCCAGCCTCAAACCAGAGCGTTTGGAAAGCAGTGTTCCCTTTGTCTTCGATCAGAAAAAGATATACGACAACGGTAATCTTTTCAAACTGACTTTTGTCATCTTAAAAGCCAACTTCAAGAAAATCATTTTCCCATTTACAATCCTGAGTATACTCTACTCTATCAGCGCAACATTTACACTATTGGCCAATCGAGAGAACAGTTATGAATACGACGGTCTGTTTTTCTTTGCTAAATTGTATAACGACTATACACCCAATTCCATCAAATACGCCAACATCGTGTTTTTTTGTTTTATTTTCACTATCACGATAGAACGTTTCATCAGCTTTCTTAAAAAAGAAACTCCTTATACACCAACATTCAAAGAATACCTCCTGATGTTGTGCTGGAGCGCAGGAACTGCAGGCTGCTTTCTTGCGTTGACCTTTTTATCTGATATACTATTTACCTGGTCTGTATTGCTGTTTACACCTTTCGTACTGTTCACGTTGTTTGTCGGTTTTTATGAAAGACAAAATATTCTGTCGGCCCTTGGAAAAACAATGTATCTATTGAATAATGCCTTCCTCTCCTTATGGGGAATGTTCCTGATTCTTTTCGTGACGGCAACACTTTTCCTGTTAATTTTGTTATCGCCCCTTTGGTATTTTTACATCGAGTTTTTGAACTGGAACATTTTACTTCCGGAAGATGTACAGTTGTTTTTGCAAACATTCATTCCTTGTTTCCTTTCGGTGATCGGTTTGTCGTTTGTGACCTTCTTCATTATGAATGGTATTTTCCTTAAATATTTTTCCATTAGAGAAATGCGGGAAGCCAATAGTTTAATTGAAAAAATAGAACAGTTTTAATGTTGCACATCGTCCGTATTTTTATTCTTGTATTGATCTTCTGCCTTGCCACACCTGGCTTCTCGCAAGAGGTAGATACGATTGCCCTTCATCCGGAGGAGGAAGGGCCTTTGATGGAAGAACAGGTTCAGCAGGAAGAATTGGGGATCGTCTATGGAAAAGATTCTATCAAAGGAAAAGCATTGGATTCTACGACCTGGAAAGCGTTGACCAAAGAACTTACCTACGGTGACACCCTGGCAACTGAAAAAAAAGAGACAGCCTCCAAATCCATTAACTTCAATCCTTTCTTCAGCATCAATTCCACACTTACCAAATATATTTTATTTACACTGGTCATCACCGCGTTGTTATACCTCTTGTATAGGCTGATTGGATCGGCCATAATCGCCGGCGATACCAAAATCACAAAGGCACAAGCTACCTTTGAAATATTGCACGATGATGAACAAATGATGCAAAAAGATTTACAGGCCTTACTGGATGAAGCCTTGCGCAATGAAGACTACAAAAGTGCCATTCGGATTTTATTCATTCAATCGCTGCAAGACCTCCAAGCTTCTGATAGAATCAAATGGAAAAAAGAAAAGACCAACAGAGATTACCTGCAGGAATTGAGTACTACTCATTCCTTTGTTCCTTTCGGCTCTATGGTATCATTATATGAAAAAGCATGGTACAGTAAATTCAACACCACCAAAGAAGACCTGGATGCTTTCTATCCCTTTCAAGCAGCACTCCACAGCAACTAACCCATGCAAAACAGAAAGACCATAGCCATTATTCTTATCACAGCAGTTGTCGTTGCGATAGGTGTAATCTATTTTCTTTTTTTCAATAAAGAACGTACCAATTGGGAACAACATTACAGAGAGCAAAGCAAAGATCCTTATGGAACATCTGTTTTGTATGGTCTGCTACAACAACGTGCAGGAACATTACAGAACGTGGACAGTGACTACCTACTCTTCATTAACAAACATGTTGCTAAAGATACCAACACCAACATTGTGCTGGTGAATCGCTATGCTTTCCTTTCCGATAC
>JAQBNU010000074.1 GCA_028288365.1 Chitinophagaceae bacterium
TTGATATCACACTGTTTTGATTCGCTCTGTTGAAAAGCTTGAGACGCAGCTTGCCATCTTGTGTCAGGAAGTATTCCAATGTCCATTCACCGATCACGTTGGAGTTGGAATTGGATGTACTTGTACCACCCGCTGGTTTATTCTGACTGCCTGCCACAAGCCCATCCATAGACACTCTGAGCCTTCCGTCGAGAAGGGTATAAGAGAAACGCATGTTGAAGTTATTACCTCCTCCTGTAGCTTGCGACAGTTGTGTGAGATCTACCTGTATCTGTAGGTTTGGATCCACCTGCGATAGCCACATGCTCAATTGATTGGAGAGGAGCTCATTGAGGTTTTGTGTGGCTCCTCCTACACCGGAAAATTCATTGGGAGGAGAAAGCTGACGGAACAACAACAAAGAAAATACTTGTCGGTTCAATTCACTGGGATTAACCTGTATGAGGTTTTCAAAGGCGGTTACATAACTGCTCAACGAAGATGGATATTTATTGGGAATGTGTATGCCCAATTCTACTTCCGGATGCAACAGTTGACCGATCAGTTTCATGTCAAGGTCTACCGGTGTTCTTCGTTTAGCATCTGCAGAATTTTTAATCAGGGTATCTGTGCCTGTAATGATAGGAGCAAGTGGTACGTACTGCTGATACGTCGCATCAATGTTCAGCGTTCCGTCATAGGGACTTCCTGTCCAGCTGATTCTACTGCCGTTCACAATTTTAAATTCTTTGTTGATGATATTGGCCAGAGTGAAATTATAAGATCCTTTTTCAATGATGTAATTTCCATACATAGAAAAATCTCCTCTTGTATCCACATTGAATTTCAATGATCCTCTTCCATAACTCTTAATGATATCACCGGCTTGTTTGTCAAAAATAATTTCAGAATAAGTACCGGGTTCTATCTCTATGTTCAAATCCATTAAGATACCGGTCAGATTAATTTTACGTGCTGCGAGCGTATCTTTTACCTCGCGTTTGACAAACGTGATGTAGTCTTTTTCTTCCACGTCTTCATAGCTATTCATCGGAATGTAGATCTTGCTGGAGCGTAGCATGGTAGCGTCTGCCGTGATTTTGATGTCACTTTGAGATCCTAGAAATTCCCAGTTACCGGTTCCAAATGCTCTGCCGTAAAAAATAGAATTGTCTTTTTCATTGGTATTCAAAACCAGAAAATTTTTCATTTCACCTTTTAAGTTGAAGACAAAGTTTTGAAACAAGTCGTGGTAAATACCGCCGTTCAATACACAGGTTTCTCCAAACTGATCCTTCAGGTTTACATTTTTAAAACCGATGAGGTTGTCGTTGAATATGATTTTATCGTTCAGTGAATACGTGGTACCAAGGTATGGGATTTTGAATTTTCCTTTTTCTACCACCGTTTCTCCTGTGATGTTCGGATCATGGTAAGGACCGGTGATCTTTACGATCCCACTGGCTTCTCCTTCTATGTTTTCCAATATGCCTTCCAACAATGGATTTAAAAAAGTCAGGTCTGTTTTCGTTAGATCAATTTTTAAATCGATGTCGTTGTCCGTTTCGCTATCGGATGTATTGAGCAAACCGGTAATAGTAGCAATCGTACTGTAGTCTTTGTATAAATCAAAATCTACTTCTATTTTTTTCTTCTCCAGGTTGTAAAAGGAATTACCTTCCATATCTCCAACAGCGACGCTGTCGATTTCCAGATCGTATACTTCTATGTCGCTATAGAAATTAGGCGTGTCCAGGAGGTTGCTGAGTACAATGTCTCCATTGATGAGTCCGTTGATGGGAATGGTGGTGACGAATGTCAAAAATGTATTGATGTTAAAATTATTGATGTTGATGTTGAGTCGTTGGTCTTTGTTTTCACTGATCCAGCCTTCCATGTTTAAGTGCTGATTCAGGTATTGTAAGTTGATATCAGAAAGTTGAATGGCCCCGTCTTTAAGGATGCTGACTTTTCCTTTGGAATTAATGTCCCATTGTTCATTACCAATTTTTATGTAAGAATTTTCAGAAGTAATTTCTGTTTTATCTTTCATGAAAAACGCTTTGTTGTTCATGACGATCTTATTATTCATTCCATCTTGTTCAATGGATGAGCGAACAAAGAGTGAATCGTTGTTGGTGTTTCCTTTGATGGATAAGTTTTTAGTAGGTACCATCCCCTTTAATTTCTGACTAGCTGAAGTCAGTTCGTAGGTAGTACTCAGTGTCTCTTTGTAAGGATGTTTGGAAACAGAACCGGTTACGTTATTGCCCCTGAATTCATAGTTTCGCAAGAAAAGGGTATCGGATAAAAAGTTCAGTGATAAGTTGGTGTTCTCTTCTGTCGCGCTGTACTTGCCTTGTATAGAAGAGTTAGGCGACATGAAGGTTCCTGGCATATAGATATCAAAAAATTGGTTCAGGTCTTTGATGTCAAAGTGGAAATCGGCTTCCTGTGCTTTACCAATGCTCTTTTTATTGGCATAATACTGCAACATTTCATTTTGATCGTTGTTCACTTTGAGCAGCGCTTCGTAGCCCAAGCTCACAAGAGATTGTTCTAAACCAATGAAATCAAAATCTCCTTTGATGGTTCCGTCAATGAGATCGGATTCGAGTGTGAAAATTCGTTTGTTATCGTCTTGCTTGCTGACTTCGGCATGGATGCTGTCAATGAATACTTCTTTGTTGTTCGGATAAAGCAAATAGGTTTCTCCGGTAAACAAATTCCCTTCCAATTCGTTGATGTTGAGTACACGGGCATTGAGGAAGGCACTCGTTCTAAGCGAAGGAAATTTGGAGGCGGAGCCAAGGTTCATGTTGTAGAGGTTGGCTTTGTCGCAAATCAATTTGAAGTCAAAGATTTTCCAGTCTTCACGAAAATCGACGGTACCATCCAGTGAAGCGATCAGGTTAGAATCTTTAATAGAAACATAGCCATTAAACAACCGGTTACTGAGATCCGCCTTGGTGGTGATGTTTTGATAATTGTAACCGGCATATACAAAGGAACTCACGAAGGCATCAATGTTTACAGAAGCATTTTCTATATTCTTACCTTCACCGATGATTTCTCCTTTGATGGAAATACTTTCTGCTGCAGGATGTCCGATCAATTCACCTATTTTAAAATTGTAGGTTTCCAGTGTACCGGAAAGTTTGATGTTAGAATTCTTCTCTCCCTCTTCTGGACGGTTAAGGAAAAGATCGGCATTGATCTTCCCGAGGCCCGTATAATAGGTACCCTGCGTAGTAAAGTCATGAAAGAAGCCTACAAATTTACCTCGGCCTTCGAAGTACTTTAATTTTAGAATGTCTCCGTATATATCTTGTTCAACGTATTGTTGAAGGTCAGGAATATCAATCAGCACGGCTTTGGCAGAACAATCTAAAAACAAGTCATCGATAGACGGAAGGTTTTTCAGGTTGATGTTTCCACGGAAGAATGATTTTTTTCCAAAACACACTTCCATGTTTTTCCCTTTCAGACGATTGATCTTGCCACTGATGTCGCCGGTAATGATGTAATCATCGTGGTAGCTGTATAAGGTAGGTGAGAAGATCGCAAGGTCCCGTACCTTCAGGTGACAGTTGTCCAGTGAACCTTTCATCTCTACCTGTGTATTGAACTCTGTCAACACGGCAATGGAATCATAAGCAAAATGTGCATCGGCATTGATCGTGGAATTGCCAATGTGAGCATACGCATGTTCGAAATGCATACCGGTTTCATGAAACCTGAAAAAAGTATTGAGTTCTTTGATGTGTATCTTCGAACGAAATTCTACCGCACGCAGTTTGTGTGTAGTCAGTTGAATGGTATCCGAACGGATTTCAAATTGTTCCACATAAGAATACACGCTGTCAAAACCAAAATGGTTTTCATCAAAGCCTGGTTTGAAGACCTGTTCCGTTTGATCGATGTAACGAAACGACATGTTCTTCAGTTTGGCATAAGGGATGGCAAATACAAAAGGAGCACTGGTGGAAGTATCTGAAGGATTTCCAAATTTGGTTTGCAGTGTAGTGACAAATTCATTGATGTTGACGGTGCTGTCTTTTTTCAATACAAAAAGATTAACCCCTCCGTCTCTCACTACACAATCTTCAATTTGAAAGGTGCCGCGGATGAGTTTGGAAAAACTAAAGTCAATGATGCCTTCGCCTAAAAAGATCATGTCGTTTTGTTCACGGTCTTTCAACACCACGCCCTGAAGAATGATGTGATCGTACCAGTCTATTTCCACGTTTCCTATGGCGACAGGATATCCGATGAGATTGGATGTAAAGGAAGCGGCTTCCTGGGTAACGTAATTTTTCACCGAAGGAATGCGCAACAACAGTACCGCTAAAATAGGGAAGAGCAGGATCATGACGATGAGGCCCGCTGCTATTTTAGCGATGATTTTTAAAAATCTGTTTATTTGAGCTAACTTTGGATTCAAATGTCAGATATTACGTTATTAGCGATCGAGTCTTCCTGTGATGAAACATCCGCTGCTGTTATTCAGAACGGTATTATTTTGTCCAATATTGTTGCAGGACAGGAAGTACACAGCAAGTACGGTGGCATCGTTCCTGAGCTGGCATCACGTGCACATCAGCAACACATTGTACCTGTTGTACATGAAGCACTCGCTCAGGCAAAGATAGTAAAAAAACAGTTGAATGCAGTTGCTTTTACAGGTGGTCCGGGATTACTTGGATCGTTGTTGGTCGGAGTGAGTTATGCCAAGGCATTTGCAAAAGGATTAGGTGTGCCGATCATTCGTGTCAACCACATGCAGGCACACATCCTGGCGCACTTCATCGATGATCCCAAGCCGGCTTTCCCTTTCCTTTGCCTTACCGTTAGCGGCGGACATACGCAGATTGTGTTGGTAAAAGGATACCTGGAGATGCAAGTGATCGGAGAAACACAGGATGATGCAGTAGGAGAGGCGTTTGATAAAGCGGCTAAGATGCTTGGCTTGCCTTATCCGGGTGGTCCTTTGATTGACCGCTATGCAGCGCAGGGTAATCCATTGGCCTTTGAGTTTCCTAATATCGATACACCAGGATTGACCTATTCGTTCAGTGGAATCAAGACGGCTTTCCTTTATTTCATACAAAAACAAATGAAGCTCAATCCGGATTTTGTAAAAGAACATTTACCAGATCTTTGTGCGTCTATTCAACATACACTGATCCGGATATTATTTACTAAATTACGCAGAGCCATACGAGAAACGGGAGTGCATCGCATTGCCATTGCAGGTGGAGTGTCGGCCAACAAAGGCTTGCGACAAACCTTAGCAGAAGAAGCGGCTCAACACGGTTGGGAAGTATTTATTCCTTCTTTTGAATATTGTACCGACAACGCAGCGATGATTGCCATGGCTGGGCATTACATGTATGAAAAAGGATTGTTTGAAGACTGGAGTTTCAGTCCCGAACCACGATTGCAACTATGAGTAAGTTAGACATCGCCAAAAACGTAAACATTCGCAACAAGAAAGCGTCCTTTGAGTATGCTTTCCTGGAAACATATGTCGCCGGTATGGTATTGAAGGGTACGGAAATAAAGGCGATTCGCATGGCCAAGGTGCAGATGGGAGATGCTTATTGTTTTTTCGATAAAGGAGAATTGTACATCACACATTTGCACATTTCAGAATACGAAAAAGGAAGTATTTACAATCACGAGCCAGGAAGATTAAGAAAACTATTGCTTAAAAAGCGTGAGTTGAGTAAATTGGAAGCTAAGCTTACCGATAAAGGATTGACGATTATTCCAGTGAGGCTTTTTGTAAGTGACAGAGGCTTCGCCAAGCTGGAGATCGCTCTGGCAAAGGGAAAGAAATTATACGACAAACGGGAAGGCATTAAAGATAAAGACGTTAAAAGAGAGCTTGCTCGTATCATCCGATAGATTATGACTAAAGTGGAATATGGTGTTTGTCATTTGAGTGTTGTTCCAGTTAGAAAAGAACCTGAACATGTATCGGAAATTGTTACCCAGCTTATCTTTGGTGACTTCATACAAGTTCTGGACACTTGGGAAAACAGCAAGTGGAAGAAAATCAGGTGCGCTTTTGATGGCTACGAAGGCTGGATCGATAGCCGCCAGTTTGTGAACGTAGAGAAACATACTTACGATCGCGCCTCTTCACAGGTCATGCCTTATTGCTCTTCTTTCTTCGGTCTCATCAAAAGTGAAACGATGGTGTATCCTGTGTTTATGGGAAGTCGACTGCCTTTTCTGCGCAACAACATCATTGAACTAGGCGATCAGTATTATATTTTCGAAGGAGAATATGCCTTGCCGATGCCTTATGATCCGATCAAAATGGAAGTGGCTGCTCGCATGTACCTGCAAACGCCTTACCTCTGGGGAGGCAAATCACATTTTGGAATCGATTGTTCTGGTTTTGTACAACAGATTTTCCGTAATTTTTACATCAACCTTCCCCGGGATGCCTGGCAACAGGAATTGGTTGGCGAACCTGTGCCTTTCGGTTTTCACGGTACAGGCGATCTTGCCTTTTTTAGCAATACAGCAGGAAAAGTCACTCACGTCGGTATTGTGTTGGCCGGTGATACCATCATTCATGCTTCCGGTTATGTCAGAATAGACAACCTCACGCAGGAAGGAATCATCGTTGCCCCGACCGGCGAAAATACACATCGCCTGACCAGCATAAAACGCCTGGTCCGTTAGTAAAATCAATCTTTTTCCGTAACTTTGCAGTCCCTTCAAAATGAGGGGTGCTTGGTGTTTTCGCACGGAGTATTTCTACACTAAATTCATGTACTGTTTGTCCTGGGTGCATGATGATTGAATAGGACGAATAATTTATGGCAGAACCAAAAGAATTTAACTGGGAAGCATTTGAAACCAAAGGCTTCGGAAGTGGTTACACAAAATCTGAGATCGCAGAAATGGAGAAGGTTTACGAATCTACTCTGTCTGAAGTTGAAGAAAAACAAGTATTGAATGGTGTAGTGGTGGGTATCACTGACAAAGACGTCATCATCAACGTTGGATTTAAATCTGATGGATTGGTTTCTTTGTCTGAATTCCGTGATGTAGAAAACTTAAAAGTTGGACAGGAATTCGAAGTGTATGTAGAGAATAGAGAAGATGCCTCTGGTCAATTGGTGCTTTCTCGTCGCAAGGCAAAGATCGTTAAAGCATGGGAGAATATCCAAGGTGCTTTGGACAAAGATCTAGTATTGGAAGCATTAGTGAAGAGACGTACAAAAGGTGGTTTGATCGTAGATTTGTATGGTGTAGAAGCTTTCTTACCAGGATCTCAAATCGATGTAAAGCCTATCCGTGACTTCGATGTGTTTGTAGGTAAGAAGATGGAAGTGAAAGTGGTGAAAATCAACTACACAAACGATAACGTAGTCGTGTCTCACAAAGTATTGATTGAAAAAGACATCGAAAAACAAAAAGCCGAAATTCTAAACAACTTAGAAAAAGGTCAAGTGTTGGAAGGCGTGATCAAAAACATGACCAACTTCGGTGTATTCATCGATCTTGGAGGTGTAGACGGTCTATTGCACATTACGGATATTTCTTGGGGACGTATCAGTCATCCGCAAGAAGTGCTTAAACTGGATGATAAAGTTCAGGTGGTGGTATTGGATTTTGATGATGAGAAAAAACGTATCTCTTTAGGTATGAAACAACTTACTTCTCATCCTTGGGATTCATTGTCTACCGACCTACAAGTTGGTTCTAAAGTAAAAGGCAAGATCGTAAACGTAGCAGACTACGGTGCATTCCTTGAACTTCTTCCAGGAGTTGAAGGCTTGATCCACGTATCTGAAATGTCTTGGTCTCAGCACTTGAGAAACCCTCAGGACTTCATCTCTGTAGGTGATGAATTAGAAGCAGTGGTATTGACATTGGATCGTGAAGAGCGTAAAATGTCTCTTGGTATCAAACAATTGACAGAAGATCCTTGGACGAAGCAAGATGTATTGGTGAAGTATGGTGTAGAAACGAAACACAAAGGTGTGGTTCGTAACTTGACTAATTTTGGTCTATTCATCGAACTAGAAGAAGGTATTGACGGATTGGTACACGTATCTGATTTGTCTTGGACGAAGAAAGTGAAACACCCTTCTGAGTTCATCAAAGTTGGAGAGCAATTGGATGTAGTCGTATTGGAATTGGATGTTGAAAACAGAAGATTGGCTTTAGGTCACAAACAATTGGAAGAAAATCCTTGGAACACATTCGAAACGATCTTCAGCCCAGGTTCTGTGCACCGTTGCACCATCCTTTCTAAAAACGACAAAGGCGCTGTATTAGAGCTTCCATACGGACTAGAAGGATTTGCGGTAACGAAACACTTGGTGAAACAAGACGGTACAATAGCTGAAGCTGGCGAAGCGTTAGATTTCAAAGTGGTTGAATTCCACAAAGAAGAAAAAAGAATCATCTTGTCTCATACAAAAACATTCTCTGAAGTAGAAGAGGATGCTGCAGTTGCAGGTGCTGACAAGAAGAAGAAAGTTCCTGCTGCTAAAGGCGCGAAAGCTGCTCCTGCTGCTAAAGATGTTGAGAAATCAACACTTGGTGACATCGAAGCACTTTCTAACCTGAAAGAGCAAATGGACGGAGACAAGAAGTAGTCTTCACCTTCATATGATAAAAAGAGCCCTGAATTTCAGGGCTCTTTTTTTGTTACAACCAACAAGGGAGCGAGGAGGTACGAGGTACGATCAATATTGGTCGTACCTCGTACCTCCTCGCTCGTCCCTTCTTTACTATTTTTATCCAAAACGTTTTAACTAATCAGCTAAATGGTTACTTTTACATTATGGTCCTGTGGCCGAGTGGCTAGGCTCAGCTCTGCAAAAGCTGCTACACCAGTTCGAATCTGGTCGGGACCTCATAGCAGTAGCGAGTGTGAAGTGCGAGTGAAGAGGGATTGCCTCTCTGGGCTCACGCTTCACACTCGCTTTTTTATAGCAGGAATTGTGGATTAGTAAAAACTGAATACATAGCAAAAGGCCTTGTCGACAGCTGTTGACAAGGCCTTTTTACTTCAGTTTAAACGTAAAAGATTTATGCTACACTTACCGCTGCTTTTTTGATGTTGGAGTTCACCAATGCCACAAGCTGTGACATGTCAAACGGTTTAGAGATGATGGCTTCCGCCGGAATTTTACTGCTGTACAAGATTTCACGATCCATGCCAGTAACCAATAGAATAGGGATGTGTGATAACTTAGGAGAGCTCTTAATGTGTTCTACAATATCAATGCCGCCGGCAAAGGGTAGCATGACATCAGATACCACCAGATCAATCTGTGCCCCGTCAATCACGTTGATAGAGGTTTTATAATCGCTGGTAGTGATGACACCGTAACCTTCTTTTTTCAATGCTTTCACAATAGAATTGGAAATGAATTCTTCGTCTTCAATGACAAGTATTGTTTTTGATACCATGATTGCTTTTTTGAATACAGATTTACAAATATCATGCAGCAGCTAAATTGCTTCATTTCGACCCTCTAAAAAGAAAAAGTGGGGTATTGAGGGGATTTTAATGTACTTATTGAGGCATTAAAGGCACATTTGACTATAATTCAAGAATGATCTGCCCAATTTATTAGGTAGAAATTATACACTATCCTTACATTAGCAGAATAATGCAATTGTTATGTTGTATATTGATTATAAGAAAGAAAAGGATGTTTCATCAAAATCTTATATGTTATGAAAGATGTTAATTTAAATATCATGCTCGAATACGATAAAAAGATAGCAAACATTGAAAATAAGGTTAAATATTTAGAGTCAGTTTTGGACAGTATAAATAGTACCGATGTGGATGAAAGCTTGAAAAATAAATTAGATTATAAGAATAGTCCATTTTATGCCAATTACGATGGAAAGGTTTTTGACAGCATTGCCAACAAAAAGAATAATCTGGTTTTAAAAAGCATCATTGAAAGTATTCCCTTTCCTGTCTTCATTAAAGATGAAACCAGTACTTACCGTATGGTGAATGCACTGGAAGCAAAGCTTTTTGCGCTGTCTGAAAAAGACATCATTGGTAAGAAGGATGAGCATTTTATCAAAGACGAAGATGAACTCCATCTGATCAGGGAAACAGATGAAAAAGTATTGAAAACCAAAACGGCCATCGAATTGCCGGAGCAAAGTTTTTCGTTGCCAAGCGGTTCTTCTTATTCTTTCAAGACGCATAAAATTCCATTCTTCAATCCCATCACCGGACAAACAAATATCTTGGGATTTTCAATGGATGTGACAGACTCTATACAATTGAACCATTTAAAAAAGATTGTTTTATTGTGCAGTAATCCTCTGCTATAATTTATGAATGGTGTCGTTTTATTGCTGACGCCATTCATAGTTGAGAAAGGGCATTATATAGTATTACTAAAGTGATTTTTTAGGTAGTGAAAAATAAAAAGTAGATCCTTCATTCGGTTTACTCGTCGCCCATATTTTTCCTCCATGTTTTTCAATGATACGTTGTACAATGGCTAAGCCTACACCAGTGCCTTCAAATTCCTGTGGAGAATGTAACCTTTGAAATACGCCAAACAACTTGTCGTAATACTGCATGTCGAAACCAATACCATTGTCTTTTATAAAATAGATGATTTCTTTGTCCTGATCTTCCCAGGAAATTTGGATCACTGTTTTTTCTTGTTTCCTGCTGTACTTAAGTGCATTTGAAATTAAATTGATCCATACCTGTTGGATGGTTGCTTTTTCAGCATAGGTATCAGGCAATTCATCCAGGATAAATTCTATCGTACGATTTTGTTCGAGTCTGTATGCATCTTCCCAAACGCTTTCTACCAATAACTTCATAGAGAAAGATGTTTTTGTCAAATCTTTTCGTCCTAGTTTGGCAAAGGATAGCAAATCATCGATGAGTGTTCCCATTTTTTGAGAATTACTAATCACAATATTGATCAACCGTTTGGCTTCATCGTCAAGCTGACCGGTATAATCTTCCAGTAAAATATTGATGTAATTGTTGATCGCCCTTATAGGTGCACGTAGATCATGCGATATAGAATAAGAAAATGAATCTAGTTCTTTATTTACTGTTTCAAGTTCTATCGTTCTATCTTTTACTTTTTGTTCCAGTGTTTGGTTGAATTCGCTTAATGTTTGGTTTTGATTATGAATTTGTACGAGCATAAGATTGAATGCATCGGTAAGAGAGCCTAGTTCATCGTTGCCTAATTTAATGGCGCGGACAGAATAATCTCCATTATCAGAAATTGCTTTAGCTGTTTCAGCTAAAGCAAGTATAGGACTGGAAATACTTTTTTGAAGAATTTGAGAAAGAAGGTAAGCCAATAACAAAGAGGCTGCTACTACCAAAGCAGTAATGATACCATAAAGTTTGAATCGTTCATACATGGCACCGAGGTCTGACTTAAGATACAGAGTGCCTAATTGCTTAGAGCCTTGCATGACGGGTTGGAATCCCTCGAGGTAAGAATTTACAAATTGAAATCCTTTTGTTTCGGGCTTTACAGGTAGTGCATGCAGAGGAAGAATAGAAGGGTATTGAGAAAAAAGATGACCATCTTTATCGTACAGACAGGCTGCGACAATATGAGGTTCTGCTTTTAATGCGGTCAGAATTTCTTGTGCATCTTCGTTATTTTGGAAAGCCAGTGCAGCTGTACTATTGGTTGAAATGATTTCTCCCAAGGTGGAAAGTTTTTGAATAGTAGTTTGACGAAACGTGTAAAATTCATACGCAAAAAAAGAAGAGCACGTAACAAACAGCATGATACCACTGACGAGAAAGATAACTCTCATCAGTTTTATTTGTATAGGAATATCCCTGAATAATGTCATTTTACTGTTTTGGGAATAACAATTTCTGCCAGTCGAAGGAGTTTGGAACTGATGATTAAGTCTGCTGACTTTGCGGCTTCAGGATTGATTTGTAATTGTATCTTATTGTCTCTTGTAAAAAACCTGACTATACCTCCTTGTTTTAAAAAGTTATTGTCATCGCTTACCGTCAGAATACTTTTACCTTTCAAGCGTGCAATGATTTTTACTACTTTGTCAGGGTCATGTAAATTGATAAACAAAATCTGACAATCTTCAATTTCCTCCGGCGAACTATAGCGTCGTACAACCAATGGATGTCCGTTTACTTTTTCATTATTCACGGCATCTCCAAGGGAATTACCAAACGGATCTTTCCCTAAAACACCTATAATTAAAGGAGACTGCGCATTTTCAAAAGAATGGGAAGGCCATTCTATAAACTGGGTGAAATTGAACAGGAAGACCGCTTTAATTTGATACTCACGAGTACTTGGTGCTTGAGAACATAGCAACAGGATACCGCAAATCAACAGCGGAATCTTTAGACGATGATGTATATATATAGTTAAAATCGACATGTTATTTTTCCGTAAATTTTTTGCGGGATATAAGTAGTACTGTATTCAGTATGTTTTTGCTGCCAAAGATTTTGTCCAGTCACAGAAAATTCAAATTGTTTAAATAGCCATGCCAAGTGTGCATCAAAGGTGAAGTAATCTGTCACATAAGGATTGGGACGGGAACCTGCATAACGGGCAGTAATATCGAACTGGAAATTCCAGGGTAAGTCCAGGATGGATTGCAATAAAAATTGATCCTGCGGATCGTTTCCAAGAGCTGAGAAGTCATAACTATGATTGTCTTTGTTCCAAAGTTCTTTCATGAAATACGTATAACCTCCACGCAACTTCCATCGCTTAAAAGGTTGATACCTGCCGGAGAATTCTATACCATCAGAAAAGCCTTGTGTTCCATTTTGAATTTGATAAGTAAGTGTACCTGGAAGAGCTTCTACACTGTAGAGATCGTCGTATTGATTATAGAACATCGCTAGTGAAAGAAACAAATTGGCCGCTGGTTGTAATCGATAACCTATTTCATAAGCAGTCACTTTTTCAGATTTGAAATTAGGTCCTCCGTTTACATTGGGCGAACCTGGCGGGACAGGATAAGTAGGTATCGAATAATCTACGTCTATTCGGCTTGGTGCTCTGATGGCTCGGGAACAGGCTGCCCAAAGGGTATGTTGGTCATTGGGTGTCCACGCCATTCGTACACTGGGTTGAAAAGACAGATCTGAAAAAGTATAATATTGTACCTTTGTTCCAATAGTAAATTTAAGATGGTTACGAAATGTTGAAATTTCATTTTGTACAAAACCACTGTAAAGATTCAAATCTCGTTGTGGTGGAACAAAACCAACGAATAAGGTACTGTTCTCCGTATTGTCATGCATGAAGCGGTAACCGGCTCCCCAAATGATGCTTTGATGTTTTCCCAAAGCAAAGCGATGTTGTAAATCTATATCGTATGTTTCCAGTTTATCCATAATGGTACTTGGAATATCGCGTCGCCAGGTGCGATCAAAATATCCTTGCAAAGTAAAACTCGACTTACCAGAAAAATCATGGGTCCAGCGCCCAAGTACATTTTGTCCATTCATTGGAGATGAACTGGGAGAAGTTTTCTGAAGACCATCGTAAATATTCCCCTGCAGCATGAGTGCGTTGCTGCTTGATGCTTTCCAGTCTGTGCGAAAACCACCCTGAGTAAAACCCCATTTATCCGTGTTGTCATTTCCGCTGGGATAAAGTGTGGTGTTGTTAAAATCCTGATGTTGAATAAATGCTCGGTATGAAAAATTGGAATCAATCTTTCCTCCCAAACGTAAGGCTTCGAAATTATTCATAAAAGTACCAGCTGCAGCAGATGCATAGACCCCTTTAGTATCTGTAGAATTTTTAGTAATGATATTGATAATTCCATTGACTGCATTTGCCCCCCATAATGTGCCACCAGGTCCACTGATTACTTCTATGCGTTCTACATCTTCCAATAATACATTTTGAACATCCCAAAATACGCCGGCAAAAAGCGGAGAGTATACTGTACGTCCGTCAATCATGACAAGTAGCTTATTTGAAAAAGCGGCATTGAATCCTCTCGCACTGATAATCCAGGCACTTGAAGTCAACTGTGCGACTTGCAAATTGGGGGCAAGCCGCAAGGCTTCCGGAACATTTGTAGCACCTGAACGCCTGATGTCTTCTTGTGTGATGACTTGTATAGCAGAAGCTACCTCGGATAATTTTTCTGTTTTTTTAGAAACGGAAGTTACTTCAATATTCATTAGCTCTTCCAGGCTCATTTTTTTTAAAGAGGAGGGAGTGTATAAACTGTCTTTATCCGTTTGTGCGGCGACTGGTGAGCACAAAGAGAAACTTAGGATGATACATAAGGCTGCTGATGACTTAAAGAAACCGTGCGTTCTTAATGCTTTTTTTCTAGAAGTAAAAAATAATAATACTTTCATAAATAGGCCTAGATCTAAAAATCAAGGCATTGATCATAGAATGTTATTCATGTTAATTTTAAAAAAATAAAATTAGAATACCACCTTTTTTCATGTTTATTAATTTGTTTAAACATTTATGTGTTAGCTTATTCTAGACGATTTTGAGAACAAGCAGCAGTAAAAAAAACAGATGAGAGTCTGTTTTTTTTTATTTATTTGGGCATCTTAAAATTGAAATACCAAGAAATGATAGATGCTCAAATAGAAATTCTTTTAGTGGATGACAATCCAGATGATGCTGAATTAACCATGCGTATGTTTAAAAAAAATAATATTTTAAATCATGTGATCTATTTAAAAGATGGTGAAGAAGCATTGGATTTTATTTTTTGCATGGGAAAATATTCGGAAAGAAACGTTGCAAAAAAAGAGTGCTTAATTTTACTCGATTTGAATATGCCCAAGATAAATGGTGTGCAAGTATTGAAAAAGTTGCATACAAACGATCAAACTAAAGCTATACCTGTGATGGTATTTATATCCGATGAAGATGACCCTGCTATAGAAGAATGTCGTCAGCTGGGAGTAGTGGGATTTGTGGCAAAACCTTTGAAAATAGAAGATTTTACAAAAGCATTATCCTTACTTGGCTTAGGTGGGTAATCAGATGGAATTTCAGCAGGGATATTCGTAACCTTAGACTCCATTCAGTCCTCTGTGATCAACGCTTCGATTTCATCCATTGCTTTTTCAGTATAGACGCCATGTATAGCGTATATGATTTTTCCTTTTTCATCGAGCACAAATACGTAAGGATCATCTTTGATCTCCAGTTTTAATTTACTTTTATACGGCTCCAAGTCTCCTTTATAAATCAGTATATAGGGATGCAAGGCCGCGTCTACACCGGTCTTCATTTGTTTGATGCCATTGTCTGCAAAGCTTTGGCTGGAGCCTGTATACATGGCAATGAAGAAGGCATGTATATTATAAGGCTCTTCCGGGATCAGACTTTGTTCTGAACTTCTCAGGATGAGGTTATGAATAGAGGCATCGAGCCAGCCTTGTAGTTTTTGTTCGGCCTTTTGAGAATAAGCAAGGCAGAGTACAGATTTTTTACCGATGAGTTCTGTTGGTAAAACAGTTTTTATACCATCTACATTTTGACATTCCATGACTGGGAATAGGCTGCCTTTCTGCGCATAGGAAGTGCATACAAAGGAAAGTAATAGAGACGCAATAAGAAGATATTTCATAGCAGTTGAATTTTATGAATAACGGTTAATTCTTTTGTGTATTGTTCGCGTTAGGGATTGAGCCATTGTCTAAGCTCTTCACGCTTTTTCAGCGTGAAAGCGAGTGGCGAAAGCCCGACCCGAAGGGAACGCCCCAACCCTCTGTCATAAACAAATATTCACTACTTAAATCTAAATAAATCAAATCTTCTTCTCCCTAAATTCAGACGGCGAACTGTTCGTGTATTTTTTAAAATAACGCGCGAAATAAGACGAGTCATCGAAGAATAGTTTTTCAGAAATTTCTGAAACGGTCAACTCTGTATGCGACAACAGGCGCTTGCTTTCGAGGATGATCTGCTCGTGTATATGACCAGAGGCCGTAATGCCCGTATGGTCTTTTACTGTTTCATTTAAATGAGCGGGAGTCACAGCGAGCATGGCGGCAAATTCTTTTACACCCCATTTGAGTCCGATGTTTTCTTCTACTAAATGTTGAAAGCGTTTCACCAGCAATCTTCCTTTTGGAAGTTTAGATTCGTCGTCGGATAAGCTGTACAGGCGTTTGCAATGCACCAGAATAATTTCGAGCAAGGAACGAATCACCACGTCTGTACCGGGCTGCGGATATTTATGTTCCTGGCAAGCCATTTCAAAGAGACGAACCATTTCATCGGTTGTCTGCAAAAACAAAGGCGGTGTATGACCACTTAAGCGGTGAAAAAAAGGAAAGTCTGTTTTGTTTCTCTTGCCTTCTTTGTCGAACAAATAAAAGCCCGATGTAAAGAGAAAAATATAGCCCTGTATATCTTTGGAGAAGTCGATGGTATGCACCTGACCTGGTGAAACAAAGAATATATGATTGGGCGAAATGGGGTAGGACTGTAGATCGATGGTGTAATTTCCAGAACCTCGTGTGATGAATAAGATCTCGTAAAAATTGTCGTGGCGATGTGGGTATTCTACTTTGAAAGACCGGTTGTGATCAAAAGGTTCTACTTCATAAAGCAGGTTATCAGGTTGTGCTTTCTGAAATTGATTGATGCTGTAGACTGGTATGGGTTTTTTTGTCATAAAGGAATAATCCGTTATCAGCCTTAAAAGGGACGAGGAACGAGCGAGGAGGGACGACAATATTCGTTCCTCCTCGCTCGTTCCTCGTCCCTTCTTGTTATAATTTGTGCACGGTATTAATGTCTGTCTGACGGATCAGATTCCTGTACACACGCTCTATGTCCGTTTCTTCTATTTCAAAAGAAAGCGTACAAGTTGCACTGCTTTCGCCGGATTGCTGATAGGAAAAGGACGAAGCCTTTAAACCTCTTTTACGAATGGGAAGCATGATCCTGTCTATGGTTTCCGCGGTATGATTACATTCTATTCGTAAGCTGCACTGTACCTTGCCCATAGTCTTTATTAAGCTCTCGTTTGTTTCTTGTTGCTTTAACAAAGATACATTTTTTCTGTATTTTGCGTAAAATATTGCCCTTTTTCAATCGGAGCTTCCTGCAAAAAACGTAATTTGCATTTCATTAGTACTGTAACATGTTCAAACTGGAAGAAATACTGCGACCAAACATTCGCAACGCAAAACCTTATTCCTCTGCAAGAGATGAATACAAAGGAAAAGAAGGCATTTTCTTAGATGCCAATGAAAATCCTTTCGGCTCTGTAGGTGGTCATAAATACAACCGCTATCCTGATCCTTTGCAATTAAAATTAAAAGATAAAATTGCTCCGCTTAAAAAAGTAAAAGCAGAACAAGTATTTCTTGGAAATGGAAGCGATGAAGCAATAGACTTATTGATTCGCGCCTTATGCAATCCTGGCAAAGATGCGATCATGATCACGCCTCCGACATACGGCATGTACGAAGTGAGTGCAACAATCAATGATGTACGTATTGTTGATGTACCGCTTACGACCGACTATGTATTGGATGTAGAGGCGATGTTGTTGAAATTAACAGCAGATGTAAAAATCGTTTTCCTTTGTTCGCCGAATAATCCTACCGGAAATTTATTGCCGGAAGATCAGATCATCACCGTGCTGAAACATGCGAAAGGTCTGGTTGTAGTTGACGAAGCCTACATAGACTTCGCTCCGGAAAGCAGTTTGATCCGCATCCTGAAAGAATATCCAAATCTTGTTATTCTTCAAACCTTCTCCAAAGCCTGGGGATTGGCGGCTTTGCGTCTGGGAATGGCTTTTGCTTCGGAAGAAATTGTAGCGGTCTTGAATAAAATCAAACCGCCTTACAATATCAACGCTGTGACGCAGCAACTGGCTTATGAAGCCATTGGTCAGATCATGAAGAAAGAACAAATGGTAGCGGGCATCCTGATGGAACGAGTTTACCTGGAAGAAGAATTGGCGAAACTTCCTGCGGTATTGAAAGTATATCCTTCCGATGCCAATTTCATTTTAGTGAAAACAAAAAATGGAACAGACATGTACAATTACCTCATCGAACAAAAAATCATTACACGTGATCGTTCTAAAGTCATGTTGTGTGACAACTCTGTGCGCATTACGGTAGGTACACACGAAGAAAATGAAACGCTGATCAACGCATTAAAAAAATACAACTAGAGTACTATAGATCGTTTGTTTCTTATGAAAAAGAAAGTATTGTTTATAGACCGCGATGGAACCATCATCGTAGAGCCACCTACCGATTTTCAGGTAGATTCTTTGGAGAAACTGGAATTCATTCCGAAAGTGATCAGTGCCTTGCAAAAAATTGTAAGGGCTTCTGATTATGAACTCGTCATGGTGACCAATCAGGACGGTCTAGGTACGGATTCATTTCCTGAAGAGACCTTCTGGCCTGCGCAAAATAAAATGATCAAGACACTGGCTGGTGAAGGTGTAGAATTCAAAGCCGTACACATCGATAAATCTTTTCCTGAAGAAAATCTGCCGACGCGTAAACCAGCTATCGGCATGTTAAAAGATTATTTGAAATCAGATTACGACATGTCCAACTCTTTCGTGATCGGTGACCGCATGACGGATGTGCAGATGGCGAAGAACCTGGGCTGCAAGTCGATTTATATTGTCAAGGAACAAAAAGCACAACAGTGGGGCATCGCAGATGTAGACTGTGACCTGGCAACAGACGATTGGGATAAGATCACTCATTTCCTGTTGAGCAACGATCGCATTGGAAATGTTCACCGCAAAACCAATGAAACGGATATACGCATCTCTGTCAACCTAGATGGATCGGGCAAGGCAGAGATTGAAACGGGTTTGGGTTTCTTTGATCACATGCTGGAGCAAGTGGCGAAACACGGTAGCTTGGACTTGAACATTCAAGTAAAAGGTGATCTGCACATCGACGAGCACCATACGATAGAAGATACGGCATTGGCTTTGGGTGAAGCATTTCTTGCCGCACTCGGTTCTAAAAAGGGGATTGAACGTTACGGTTATTTGTTGCCCATGGACGATAGTCTCGCGCAGGTAGCGCTGGACTTCTCCGGCAGAAGCTGGCTGGTATGGGAAGCAGAATTCAAGCGCGAGCGCATTGGAGAAATGCCAACAGAAATGTTTTACCATTTCTTCAAATCGTTTTGTGATACGGCAAAATGCAATTTGAACATCAAAGTAGAAGGCGATAACGAACACCATAAGATTGAAGCCATCTTCAAAGCATTTGCAAAGTCTATCAAGATCGCTGTAAAAAGAGACACGATTAACCCGACAGTTCCAAGTACAAAAGGAGTATTATAAAGAGTGATCAGTGATCAGTTGACAGTGATCAGTGATCAGTAAAAACTGCAAAACTGATCACTGACCACTGTCAACTGACCACTAAAAGACATGCGCGTAGCAATCGTTAAATACAATGCCGGCAATATTCGTTCTGTAGCTTATGCGCTGAACAGATTAGGCATTGAACCAGAAATATCCGATGATCCGGAAGTATTGAAGTCAGTGGACAAAGTCATTTTTCCAGGAGTAGGAGAAGCCAGCACAGCGATGAGCTATTTAAAGAAAGATGGATTGGATCAACTCATTCCTTCTTTGAAACAACCGGTACTGGGCATTTGCCTGGGACTGCAATTGATGTGTACTCACTCGGAAGAAAACAATACCGATTGCCTGAACATCTTTCCTGTACAGGTGAAAAAATTTCCGTTCAAAGATCAGATCAAAGTACCGCAGATCGGTTGGAACACTATACACGATCTGAAATCACCTTTGTTTAAAGGCATTGACGAGAATGCCTACATGTATTTTGTACACAGTTATTACGCGGAACAAAATCCCTATGCCATAGCTACCACAGATTATATCTTTCCTTATACATCGGCTATACACAAAGACAACTTTTACGCGGTGCAGTTTCACGCAGAGAAGAGTGGTGACGTGGGAAGTCAGATCATTGAAAATTTTATTCGCTTATAACATCATTCATGGAAATCATTCCTGCTATAGATATCATTGACGGTAAATGCGTGCGTTTGACGCAAGGTGATTACGGTACTAAAAAAATATACAACGAAGATCCGCTGGAAGTAGCGAAAGCTTTTGAAGATGCGGGTATTCGTCGCCTGCATGTGGTAGACCTGGACGGAGCAAAAGCAAAACGCATTGTCAATCATGCCGTGTTGGAACGTGTCGCATCAGGTACCAAACTCATCATCGACTTTGGTGGAGGCATACAATCGCACGAAGACATCAAGTTGGCATTCAACTCCGGTGCGAAGATGGTAACAGGTGGAAGTATCGCGGTAAAGAACCCTGAGATTTTTGAACGTTGGTTGACTTTGTACGGATCAGAAAAAATTATTTTAGGTGCAGATGTGAAAGACAGAATGGTCGCAATCAGTGGCTGGGAAGAAACGTCGACTTTATCTTTGGATCAACTGCTGACAAAGTATTTAGCATTGGGTGCAAAATATGCCATCTGTACAGACGTGGCGAAAGATGGCTTGTTACAAGGTCCTTCGATTGACTTGTACCGTTGGATCATGGCGACTTATCCTTCTGTTAAATTGATCGCCAGTGGTGGTGTTTCTTCTATGAAAGATTTGGAAGAGTTGAAAGAGGCTGGTGTGTTTGGAACTATTGTTGGTAAAGCCTTTTACGAAGGTCATATCTCATTGAAGGAACTGGCTTCTTTTGTAAACTAATACACGTGCAGTTGCGTGAGGGATAGCAGCGAAAAGCCCGGAGCGAGTTAGCAACTCAAAATAGCAATAAAAGACAACCGAGCGAGGACTTGAAGCGGATAGCCCGGCCCGGAGGGACACGCCCATAATTACTTCATGAGGAACTAACCGATAATCGTCTAAATAGATTTTATAATTTTAGAACGAGTGTCAAACTAGAGTAATCTAAAAGTATACTAGTACTAATTCAATTGAAATGTTAACCAAACGAATCATACCTTGTCTTGACGTAAAGGACGGGAAAACAGTAAAAGGTGTCAACTTCGAAAACCTCCGCGATGCTGGTGATCCGGTAGAGTTGGGCGCTTTGTATTCTCAACAGGGAGCGGATGAGTTGGTATTTCTGGACATTACAGCTACTCTTGAAAAAAGAGGAACGCTGGTAGAGTTAGTACGTAAAGTAGCGGCCAACATCAATATTCCGTTTACGATCGGTGGTGGTATTTCTTCTATAGAAGATGTGTCCGCCTGTTTAAACGCTGGAGCAGATAAAGTGTCTATCAATTCTTCTGCGGTAAAAAATCCTGCACTGATTGATAGCCTGGCAAAAGAATTCGGTAGTCAATGCATTGTAGTGGCCATTGACACACGCCATCATCAGGGCATTGATCTTGTGCATACACATGGAGGAACAAAAGCAACGAGTATACAAACCATTCCTTGGGCGGTAGAAGTACAAGAAAGAGGAGCCGGTGAAATTTTATTGACTTCCATGGATCATGACGGAACCAAAGGAGGTTTTGCCAATGTGTTGACATCCGCTATCTCACATCGGTTAAACATTCCTATCATTGCTTCAGGAGGAGCTGGAAACATGCAGCATTTTGTGGATGTCTTCACAGAAGGTGCAGCTGATGCGGCTTTGGCAGCCAGTATTTTCCATTTTAAAGAAATTGAAATTCCTGTACTAAAACATTGGTTGGCCGATAAAGGAATTTCAGTCAGGAATTCTTGACCTTTTGTCAATAAATTGCGTATAGAGAAATATACTTTTTCGCTTGCATTATGAAAATAAAAAAAAGACTGGGTTGGATCGGTTTTGGTAATTTTGGAAAGTTTGCTATTCCTCATTTGAGCAATAGAATAGAGGTATGGGTATACGATCGAGTAGATAAACAAAAAGAAGTAGAAGCCATCCCAGGTGTAAAATGGAAAAGTTTGGAGGAAGTTGCTGGTTGTGAGATGTTGGCATTGGCGGTGCCTGTGCAATTCTTTGAACATTTGCTGATAGACATCAAAGACATGGTGAAACCCAATGCGATGCTGTTTGATGTGTCTTCGGTAAAAGTAAAACCGATTGCACTCATGGAAAAATATTTGCCGTCTACAGTAGAGATCATTGGGACACATCCTTTGTTTGGTCCTCAAAGCGGCAAAGACGGAGTAAAAGGGTTGAACTTGGTGCTTTGTCCCGTACGTACACGCAAGGGATTAATACTGACTCGCTTCTTTCGCCATAACATAGGATTGAATGTATTAGAACGCACGCCAGATGTACACGACAGACAGATGGCTTATGTACAAGCGCTGACACACTTTATCGGAAGGGCTTGCAATGAAATGGATATTCCGGATGTGGAACAAAAAACACCGGCGTACCAATACTTATTGAACATCAAGCGCAACCTCGGTCAGGATTCTATGGATCTTTTCCTGACCATTGAATTGGAAAATCCTTATGCGGCAGAAGTGCGCAAGCAATTTCTGGACGAGTTGCATGTACTCAACGACAGACTGGATCACTTGTCTAAGAAGTAAGAGGTATGTCACCTACTCAAATTAATAATCCACTGCACGGTAAAACGCTCGAAGCAATACTCAAAGAGTTAGAAGCGCACTATGGCTGGGAACAATTGGCCCTGCATGTTCCCATCAATTGCTTTAAAAAAGATCCAAGCATCAAATCAAGTCTGGTGTTTCTAAGAAAAACAGATTGGGCGCGTAAAAAAGTAGAAGAGTTATATTTACAACTGATGACTCGTTAACGAAATGAAAGACTATAAAAAATACTATATCATCGGAGCTTCTCCGGAAGACATTTACAAAGCCTTGACCAATCCGGCCACCATACAACTATGGACAGGAGAGAAAGCAGAGATGAGCACGGAGTCTGGTTCAGAATTCTCTTTGTGGGACGGCAGTATTGTGGGCAAGAACCTGGAGTTTGAAGAGAATAGAAAAATAGTACAGCACTGGTATTTTGAAGGACAGGAGGCACAATCCATCGTGACGATTATCCTGCATCCTGACAAGCGTGGATCGTCTGTAGAGTTGAGACACAGCAATATTCCCGATGAAGATTACGATAGCTTTGTAGACGGCTGGAACGGTTCGTATTTCGGATCGCTGCAGGAGTTCTATGATGAAGGGTAGTGATCAGTGGACAGTTGTCAGTGATCAGTATAGATATGGCACAAAAAAGCCTTTACATTGTAAAGGCTTTTTTGTGCTCACTGCTCACCGTTTACAGTTCACACACAATTATACTTAAAAGTTTTCCTGATCACTGATAACTGTCCACTGATCACTTAATTTTTTTTCCCTCCGCAAATACACTGCGGTCTCATATCGTTTCTTTGAAGTATAAACCTTTAACGCTTATACCTATGGAACGTACCTGTTATTTTGATTTGTTTGGTGTTGCTTACGGAGGCGGAGCTTCCAACGATTATTCCCTGATTCAGAAGGAAACATCTCGTATTAAAATTTTTGAAGTCATTACCGGGGAAGGTCTGGGCATTGTTCATTACGATTTTGACAAGAGCGAATACTTTTGGGATGGTAACAAAGAAAAAAGTGTACTGGATTTATTGACCAAGAAATTTCATCCCGATTGGTGGTGTGGTTATCCTTTGTTCATTCATTCCGATTACAAAGCGGTATTGGCACGACGCATCAATTTAATTCTTCATCGTAAGTTAGAAGAACAACAGGTTTCACAAGAAGTGAGATCCTTTTTAAAAGGAAGTCTGGAAGCCTGGAAAGAGCAATTGGGTTGTATCTGGGACGAAGATAAAAAACAGTTTATCGTATAAGTGAACGCGTTGATTTCTTAACTTAGGTTCAGGATATTGACTATGAAATCGGCCTCACTTAACGAATTGAAAAAAGAACTGCAAATGCTTTCTCCGAAGCAGCTGCAGGACTTGTGTATTCAACTGGCAAAGTACAAGAAGGACAACAAGGAATTGTTGACCTTTCTTTTATTTGAAGCAAACGATGAGCCTGCTTACATTCAAAACATCAAGGAAGAGGTAGATGAATTGTTTACACAAGTCAATAGAAGCAGTGTGTACCTGGCGAAAAAAACATTACGCAAAATCATACGCACGGCCGGTAAATACATTCGCTATTCCGGTTCAAAAACAGTAGAGATAGAAGTGTTGGTCTACTTCTGTCAGAAAGTGAAGCAATCCGGTATTTCCATTCACTCCAGTACCGTATTGGAAAACTTGTACGAACAACAGCTTAAAAAAATACGCAAAGCGCTTTCTACGTTGCACGAAGACTTAAAATACGATTACCAGCGGGAACTGGAGGAAATTGAATGATAGGGACGAGCCAGGAGGTCGTTTTTCTAACTCTTTTTTCGTAACTTGTATAGATGGAACATTCATCCAAAGAGGTCATTGCCGAATTCATTGATGTGCTTCAACAAAGCATAGAGAAAGAAGAGTTTGTGAAATTGACACTTTCCAAAGTGTTGAAGGCAGAACCTAATCTTACAAATGTATATGTGAGAAGTGTATCGATCAAAGATACCTTGCAATTGTCTTTCACGTACCGTTACACCACCAATGATCAGGTAAAGAACATGACGGTAGACGAAGGCATTGTGTTGTTGCGTACGTTGCTTGGAACTTCCTTTTTAACGGCTAGTTTATTTACTACAGCTGCTGATGTGACGCTGTTTATTTCTAAAAAAGAGAAAGCTACGCTGACCCAATTGAAACCTACCTTTACCGTTAGTCCTCCTGCTGAACACGACAGAACAAAGAAGAAACGGGTGTTGGATAATGACGCTTACTTGCACTTGCTCGGTATTACAGATGAAGCAGGAGTGGTCATTCCAAGAATGAGTGATAAATACAGACAGATCAATAAATACCTTGAAGTCATCGAGAGTCTGCTCAAAGAAGCGGAACTTCCCAAAGTGATCAACATCGTAGACATGGGATCAGGCAAGGGATACCTGACTTTTGCCTTGTACGATTTTCTTCGCAATAAATTGAACCTGGATGTAAAGGTGGTTGGAATTGAGCTTCGACAAGAGTTGGTTCAATCTTGTAACGACATTGCCAAACGTTGCGGTTTTGGTGGATTGAATTTTGAAAACAGGCGCATCGAACAATTTTCCAACGAACGCATCGATATACTGATCGCTTTGCATGCTTGTGATACAGCCACAGACGATGCGATACAAAAAGGACTGAGTGCTTCAGCGGCCTTGATCATTTGTGCACCATGTTGCCACAAACAAATTCGTCAACAGTTAAAAGGAAAAGAGCAGGAAAACCCTTTGTTGAAATATGGTATTTTTAAAGAGCGTCAATTTGAAATGGTCACTGATACCATTCGCGCGCTCATCATGGAACAACATCATTACACGACTAAGATTTTTGAATTCATCTCTAATGAGCATACGCGTAAGAACGTGATGCTTGTCGGTACACGAACGTCCAAAGCTATTGATTCATCAAGCATTCAGCAGCAGATTGATTCCATTAAAAAAGAGTTTGGAATCGATTTTCATTATTTGGAAAAAGTGGTTTCGTAATGTTTTTTTTATTTCACAACCAGCTTAAATCCCACGTTGAATACATTGACAATAGAGACGCGTTCGTCTTTGCTCAGGTGTTTCCTTAACTTGGAAATGAATACATCCAGACTTCTTCCCATAAAGTAATCGTCGTCTCCCCAGATCAGCTTGAGCATGTCTTCCCGTTTTACGGTATGGTTAAGGTGCAGGCAGAACAGTCTGAGTATTTCGGATTCTTTTTGAGTAAGCTGTATATCGGTGTGGTCAAGCACCAGTGTGGCATTGTGGGAATGAAAAGAATAGGCTCCAATAGAAAACAGTGTTTCTTCCAACACATTGATTTTACTTCTTCGCACAAACACATCGATTCTGAAAATCAGTTCCTCCATGCTGAATGGTTTGGTGATGTAATCGTCCGCACCCAGCCTGAATCCTGTGATGCGGTCTTCGCTCAACGATCGGGCAGAAAGGAACAAGATGGGTATGTTTTGATTCACCGAACGAATGTGTTTGATCAATTCGAATCCATTCATGTTGGGAAGTAAAATATCCAGTATGCAAATGTCAAAATGGTTTTCCTGTATTTTCTTCCAGGCGCTTTCTCCGTCCGTACACAAGGAGACATCAAATCCTTTTTGAGCGAGAGAATCCTGGATAACAAATCCCAGATTGGGATCATCTTCTACCAATAGTATTTTCACTTTGTTCATAACACCTAATGAGAGAAGGGTAGATAAACAGAAAACGTACTGCCTTTGAAAGGCTCACTTTCTACTGTGACCGTTCCACCGTGTGCGCTTACGACAATTTTTACATAATACAGGCCGATACCAACCCCCTTGCTGTTATTGACTGCAGCACTTTCTATGCGATGAAATTTATGAAATATTTTATTCAAATCAGCTTTTTTTAAACCGATTCCCTGATCAGAGATTTGAAATTCAACCCCCCTTTTTTTATGAAAGGTAGAGAGTGTTATGCGAACTTCTCCTTTGGAATATTTAATGGCATTGTCGATCAAATTATAAATGACATTGAACAAATGCAGCGGATCAGCGGCAATAGGTGATAGCGGTTGTTCAATTTGAAACGTAATGTTCTCTTTTGAAAGGGAAGGATGGGATTGAAGGACATAGTCTACCACTTTGTGTAATTGTTCTTCCAGGTCAAGTGTTTCCTTCGAAAGGTTTATTTTTTGTTTGTCCAGTTTGGCAACCTGCAGTATTGTTTCGACTTGCTTTTTAAGACGTATGGTTTCGTCTTGTATGATCGTCGCATAATTGATCAAGCGTAGTGGCTGGTTGATGATGTCCGGATCTTTGATCACTTCAGAAGACAGGTAGATTGTAGAGATGGGGGTTTGAAATTCATGTGTCATGTTATTGACAAAGTCGCGTTGAATTTCGGACAAACGTTTTTGCTCAAGTATGCTATAGATGGCGTAACCGAAGAAGACGAAGATGAGTAGCAAGAGCACACTGAGTGCGATCCAGACGCCCATTTCTTTTAAGATCAATGTAGATCGGAAAGGGAAATATATACAGAAATAATGGTGATCGTACTGATACCTTGGAACACCCTTTACTGATGCTGCGGGACGATCGGGTTTACCTGAACTGATGTAATCACCAAAGAGTAATTTCTTTTGCAAGGTATCGTAAATGGCAAACTGAAAATCAGTAGAGATGCCCACTTTTTCAAACTCTTCTTTGAGGTATCGCTTTAATGTATCAGGATGAATTTCATGATTGGTGTTGACCACATAATATTGAGACGACAAAGACTTGACCGATGATTCATTTTCAACGGGATTGTAACGCTGCATTACGTCGCGACGCACGCGTTGCAAAGCCGTAGCTATTTGTTGTCCGCTTGTTTTTTCCAGTAAGTCATACGCACGATGTAAGAAAAACAACTGGCTCACGGTGATTCCTGCAAATAGAATTATTGCCAGCACAAGGAGCAATCGTATGTTATTTCTTTTCATATCTAAAGATAAACAAGGAAATGGATCGGTTCATATTTTTAACAAGTCGTTAACATCTCTTAGGAAGTGTTTAACAGAGGAATCCATCCCGGCTCCTCATCTTTGTATCAAATCAATATGTATCCTTTAAACTTATAAAGTATGGAAAAGAATATCAAATGGCTAATGAATCCTCCTTTGACAGCCTCCAATAGCATTGTGTATTTGCGTTTTCTGGTAGGTTCTATTTTCTTCTGGGAAGGCGTTTTAAAATTTGTTTATACCAATCAGGGGGTAGGTAGGTTTACTAAATTAGGACTTCCTTTTCCTGAATTGACAGCAGATGTAATTGCCGGATTTGAAATCATCGGCGGACTGTTTATCATTTTGGGTCTGTTCAGCAGAATCACGTCTCTGGCCTTTGCGATAGAGATGCTCGTGGCGATCTGGATGACCAAGATTGTTTTGTTCTCCGGGATCTCTCCCTTGCCTTTGCCTCAGGTACCACCGAAGATAGGAGGCTGGGCCTTTCTACATGAAGTAAGAACAGACTATGCCTTGTTGGTGCTTTCGTTATTCATCGCTTGGGAAGGTCCTGGTAAAAAATCATTGGATTATAAATTGAAACACAAGAATAAGTGGAGTAAGACGGTGTCTTAAAAGAAACAGAAGCAGAGCGAAGAAACAGAAAGACTGTTCGCTCTGTTTCAATCTTAAACGCCTCTACCCATCATGCCTTCCACCAATCCCCAGGTATAGTAGCGTGCTACTTCTTTGATGTAATTGGAAAAATCAACATGTGCCACGGCATCTGCTTTATCGGAGATGGATCGAACGACTACAAGAGGCACATCGTATTCATAGCATACTTGGGCTACGGCAGCGCCTTCCATTTCTACAAAATAAGCATCGGGGATTTCTCTTTTTATTTTATTCAATTGTTCGTGTGTACCGATGAATTGATCTCCGCTCACCAGCGTGCCTACACGCACTTGCGGAGCATGTATACCCAGTTCGTCTAAATGTTGTTTGCTGACAAAGTCATACAATTCATGTTGCATAAAATCTTCACAGGAACGTTTCGCATCTGCTATCAATTGGGCATCGCATTCAAAACGGGCTTTGCCCAATAGCGGTGCTTCAAACTGAGGAAACAACGGACGACAATCCATGTCGTGCTGGATGCAGGTTTGAGCAATTACAATATCTCCTATGTTTACTTCTTCTGCAATGCCACCGGCCACGCCCGTTACAATCATACGGTCTACTTTAAAGTGTTGGATCATCATGGCCGCCGTTACAGCGGAAGCGACCTTACCAATGCGCGATAAACTCACTACACAATTTTGTCCCTTGATGGTACCGAGGTAAAATTTGCGTTTGCCGGCTTCGTATATTTCTTCCACGTGCATGTGTTGAAGCAGGATGTCAATTTCTTCAGGCATGGGTGCAAGTATACCGGTGAGTTTTGCTATAGACATATATTTTTTTGTAATTTAAAGTATTGCTTATTCCGTATTCAAATTAACAAATCCTTTTATGATACAAGCAGGCCAAAGCTTAGGAAGTAAAATGAAATCAGTAGTAAGAGATGTACCTGATTTTCCCAAGCCAGGTATTCTGTTCAAAGACCTGAGTCCATTGTTAAAGGATTCGGAATTATGCAAAGAAATCATTCGTCACCTGGTAACAGAATTGGCTCCTTTAAAACCTGACGCACTGGTATGTCTGGAGAGCCGAGGATTTTGGTTTGGCTTGCCAGTCGCGCTAGAACTGGGTATCCCGATGATTCCTATGCGTAAGCAAGGTAAACTTCCATACACCTGTATTGCACAGGAGTATCAATTGGAATACGGAACAGCCAAAATCGAAATGCACATTGATGCCTTGGAGAAAGGTTGGAACGTGGTTGTACACGATGACCTGCTGGCCACAGGTGGCACCGCTGAAGCGGCTGCAAAGCTTGTCCATAAGGCAGGAGCAAAGGTGTCGGCCTTTTCTTTTTTAGTAGAACTGGAATTTTTAGAAGGAAGAAAGGCTATCAAAAATACTTCGGAGCAGATTTATTCTTTGTTGAAATACTAACAGAAAAGCGTAGAAACAGAAAGAGAGCGAATATACTTCGCTCTCTTTCTGTTTCTACGCTCTTTTAAATTTTATCTCTTGCTGATTTCTACATAGGTACGATTGACTTTACCCGTATAGATTTGACGAGGACGACCGATGGGTTCATTGGCTTCGCGCATCTCTTTCCACTGTGCGGTCCAGCCTGGCAGGCGACCCAAAGCAAATAGTACGGTAAAGAATTCCGCTTTCAAGCCTAATGCTTTGTAAATGATACCAGAGTAGAAGTCTACATTTGGATACAGTTTACGATCTACAAAATATTGATCAGCCAATGCTTCTTCTTCCAAACCTTTAGCAATAGAAAGAACAGGATCGTTGATGTTTAATGCTTTCAGGATCTCATCGCATGCCTTTTTGATGATCTTCGCTCTTGGATCAAAGTTCTTATATACTCTGTGTCCAAAGCCCATCAAACGGAAGGTATCGTTTTTATCTTTTGCTTTAGCCAGGAATTTCTTCGTGTCGCCACCGTCTTTCTTGATGTCTTCCAACATTTCAATTACCGCCTGGTTGGCACCACCGTGAAGAGGTCCCCACAAAGCGCTGATACCAGCAGATACAGAAGAAGGGATACTGGCGTGAGCAGAACCCACGATACGAACAGTAGACGTAGAACAATTTTGCTCGTGGTCCGCGTGAAGGATCAATAGTTTGTTCAAGGCATCTACTACCACCGGGTTGATGGTATAGGCTTTGCCTTTTTCGCTGAACATCATGTTCACGAAGTTAGAGCAATAGTCCAGGTCCTTGTTCGGTTCAACAAACTCTTGTTCCAAAGAATGCTTATACAGATAAGCCGATAGAGTAGGCAGCTTACCCAATAATTTTACGATTGTTTTTTTGACCTCTTCCGGAGAAGCATTTTCTACTGTTGTTTCAGGATAGTAAGAAGTCAACATACTGATCAGGCCAGCCAGCACACCCATGGGATGAGCTTCTTTTGGAGTAGCCTTGATGATGGTTTTAAATGCTTCCGGTACTTGGTACTCAGCAGCTATAGATTTAGTGAATTCGTCGTATTGTGCTTTGGTAGGCAGTTCTCCGAAGATCAGGAGATAAGCAACTTCCAGGAAATTAGACTTCTCAGCCAATTGTTCGATAGAATAACCTCTGTAGTGAAGAATTCCCAGTTCGCCGTCTAGGAAAGTGATGGCACTTTGTGTAGCACCAGTGTTTTTGTAACCTATGTCCAGGGTGACGTAACCAGATTGCGCTCTAAGCGCAGAGATATCTAGGGCTTTTTCATGTTCTGTTCCTTCAATGGAGGGCAATATGATGCTCTTGCCTTCTATGATCAGTTCTGCTTCCTTGGACATTTGGTATGTGATTTAAATGGAGAATTTTATCGGATAGGCGAAAATAACAAAAAAAAAGCTATGGCAAAATATATCTATTCTTTAGATTCATATAATTCTTCAAAAAATAATTTAAGCAAATTTTAATCTCATGGAACAAATTTTAGATCAAGTAGATAGCAGGGTGGAGTACATTTATGGCGGATTCTGGGAAAGGTTGATAGCTTTCTTTCTGGACGGCTTGATTGTCAGCGCTGCTCAAAGTGTCCTGAGCTATGTGATCTACCAGGAAAGTATCTTCTCTGGCACCATAGATTATGGTTTTTATAGCTATAGTTTTTTGCTGTCATTGGCCTATCATGTGTATTTCATTAGTTCTGCAAAGCAGGCTACTCCTGGCAAACAGGCCATGGGACTTCAGGTGATCACCGTTAAAGGAGAACGATTATCGCCGTTGAATGCGGCAGGTCGTTTTTTAGCCAGTTACCTGTCCATGATTATTTTTTGTATAGGATACCTCATGGTGGCATTCGATTCCAAAAAACAAGGACTTCATGACAGGCTTGCCGATACCTATGTCATCAGGGTAAGATGATCTTGATCTAGATCAAGCCTTTTGCTTTCAGCTCCAGGTATTTGTTGATGCTGTTGATGGAAAGATCTTCTGGCTTGGTAAGGATGGTTTGAATGCCGTAGGTCTTTAAGATCTCCACGAGCATGAGCTTGTCGCTGAGGTATTTTCTGCAAAGCGTTTGCTGGTATACTTCTTCCATGCTGTCGGCTTCTGTCTTGACGTAGGTTTCTATTTCGGTGTTGATGAAAAATACCACTACGATCAGGTGTAGCTGGTTCATCTTGCGTAAGGCCGGTAATACACGTTCTAAAGAGTAACGGCTTTCAAAATTGGTATAAATGAACAGTAAACTTCTGCTCTTGATTTGTGTGCGTACTGTTTGGTACAAGGCTTCGTAATTGGATTCCAGGAAGTATTCTTTTTCTTTATAAAGCTGTTCCAATATTTTTTTCAACTGTGTCGCTCCGCGTTCTGCTTTCAGAAACGTTTCCGTACGATTGGAAAAGGAAACCAGTCCGGCTTTGTCCTGCTTCAGCAGCGCGATATCCGCAATCACCAGGGCACTGTTGATGGCATGATCAAGTAAGCTTAATCCATCGAAAGGAAGTTTCATGGAACGGCTTTTGTCAATGATGGCATAAATCTGCTGAGACTTTTCATCCTCGTACTGATTGACCATCAACTGTCCGCCGCGTCTGCCGGTTACTTTCCAGTTGATGTTGCGGTAGTCATCGCCCTGCACGTATTGCTTGATTTGCTCAAACTCATAACTATGTCCCAGTCGACGCATCTTTTTTATACCGTATTGATTGGAAATATTGGTCATCACTTTCATCTCCATGTTTTTCATGTTGATGATGGAAGGATACACAGGAACTTTCTCTTGTGTTTTGATCACCATGCGTCTTTCCGTTAAACCAATGGGAGTACGCGCCAATAAAATGAGGTTGCCAAAATGATACAATCCACGGACGGTAGGAAATACAAGGTAAGACAAGCTTTGTTTTTCTTTGGGTTTAATCATCAGTCGAATCATGAACTCACGGTTTTGCAATTGCTCCGGTTGTTCATCGATGAGTTTCAAGTATAAAGGAATCGGACTATGATTAAAAAGAGTGAGTTGAATTTTATTGTTGCTTCCGAGAGAAAGCAGTTTACTGCTCTTTCTATTTCCACTCAACGCGATGGCCGGTGCATTGAGAAGGATGAATTCAGACACGGTGGCAATGGCCAATACCAGTAAGCCGATACATACGATAGGGAAAAGTAAAGGCACACCAAAGCTCAACATCATACCGGCTGTGAGAGAAGCCAGGATGACGAAGAAACGATCGGAGAGGTAGGTGTTCCTTAAACGTTTCATTAGCGAGGGACTTCTATTTTTTGAATGATCTCACGGATGATGTCTTCCGCATTCGTACCGTCCATTTCTTTTTCAGGAGTCAGGATGATGCGGTGATTCAATACCGGATAAGCAACAGCCTGTATGTCTTCCGGAATCACAAACTCACGTCCGTTCATGGCTGCAATGGCTTTACTCGTTCTAAGTATCGCCAATGAAGCACGCGGAGAAGCTCCGAGGATGAGGTCTCCATGGTTACGGGTAAGATCTGTAATGCGTGCAATGTATTGGATCAGTTCATCTTTGATGAATACTTTTTCAATGATGGCCTGGCAATGCAAAATGTCTGCGGCTGTCAATACCGCCTTCACTTCTTTATTGCTCTGTTGTGTAAAGTCATTACTAAACCTGCGCAAGATGCTGGTCTCTTCTTCCAGTGAAGGATAATGGATCTTGATTTTGAAAACAAACCGATCCAGTTGAGCTTCTGGCAGACGATACAGCCCTTCTTGTTCTACCGGGTTTTGGGTAGCGATCACAAAGAAAGGAAGGTTCATCTTAAACGTTGTTCCATCAATGGTCACTTGTTTTTCTTCCATGACTTCAAACAATGATGCTTGTGTCTTGGCAGGAGAACGGTTGATCTCATCGATGAGTACGATGTTGGCGAAGACCGGACCTTTTTTAAATTCAAATTCTGAATTCTTGACATTGAAAATGGAGGTGCCCGTCACATCAGTAGGCATGAGGTCTGGCGTAAATTGTATCCTCGAAAAATCCAGGCTGATGGTTTGCGCCAGCAATTTTGCCGTCAGTGTTTTAGCGATGCCCGGCACTCCTTCAATGAGTACATGTCCGCCGGTAAAAAGGCTGGCCATCAACAATTCGATCATGTGCGATTGTCCGATGATTACTTTACTCAATTCTCTCTTCACCTCCGTTACGGAGTGTTTCATGCGCTCAAGGCCTTCGTGCATGTCGTTTTGAGGGATTGTTTCTTCCATGTTTGTACTATTTGCAGTTGAGGTAAAAGTAATTTAGTTTTTGATAATAAGAAACGACATCGCTATTCGATACCGCCGGTCTGGTGTTGACGTAACGGTCTGTTGTCAATAGTTTTTGGATGTGTGCTTCATCAATTTTGGAACGGGCACTCAGTAGTTTTATGGTATGCTCGTCGTTGGTCTTGATGCTGATCTTGTATTTTTCTCTGACATAAATCCGAAACATTCTAAACATCAGTAAGGATATTTTGTAAGGATCTTGTTGTTGAAAATAAAGAGAACCTACCGTTTTGTAATACTCCAAAGTGGTATTTTTCTTTTCTTCCAGAATAGCGATCGCTTTCTGTTTTCGTTTCGCTCTAAATACAATATAGAGCAAGGTCATGGCCAACAACAGGTACCAGCCATACTTCAGGCTGCGTTGTGAAAGGATGTACACCAATGGCCCTTCGGAGTTTCCTTGTTGATTGAAGTCCTGGTAACTTTTGTGAAACGTATCAAAGTAGATTTTTCCGTTACTCAGGTGTTGAAATACTTTAGACGTATACTTCAGGTGTTGGTAATCGCGCAGGTAGTAATTACTAAACAACAGGGGATTGGTATGAAAATAAAATCCTCCTTTGCCGCATGGAATAAAAAGGAAGTTCACATACCCAGAATCGTTGCTGGTAGAGATATAGCCATAAGAAAGAACAGAGTCTGCCTGCTCACACAGGTATTTGCTGTCGTAAAAGGTCCACTGTTTGATTTTGTTTTTTATAAAAGCATCTGGTCCGTTGTAAGGCGCTTTGTACGTATAGTCCAGCGAGTCGCGCTGTGAGAGCAAAGAAAAGTTTGGATGGATCACGCTGTCGGCAAAACTCGTTAAACCTTCCCATTCCTGATTACATTGATTGCTGTAGAGTTTGCGCATCAATTCTCCTGGAATACTTTCTGTAGCCATGAAGACCGTATTCCCTTTAGCTGTCCAATCCATGAGCGCAACGGCTTCGGTATCGGAAAGGAA
>JAQBNU010000125.1 GCA_028288365.1 Chitinophagaceae bacterium
AAGAGTATTGTTGCTTATCATACACCAACGATAGGGAGATACAAAGGAGATGGTAGGGAGTTAGTAGGGATAGTACAGGTGTTGTGTTAGCTACCGAATAAAATGAATGGTGCGAAAAACAAAAAAGCCTTAAGATATTCCTCTTAAGGCTTTTTGCGGAATGGACGGGACTCGAACCCGCGACCTCCTGCGTGACAGGCAGGCATTCTAACCAGCTGAACTACCACTCCGTTTACCATTTCTTTCGATTTGGTATGCAAAAGTAAGGCGATTAATTTTATGATGCAAATTCAGAAACCTATTTTAATTGAGATTTATCCACTTTTTATAATAATCGCTAATAATTACTACCTTTACAGCTTCATAACATCCGTTAGTAAACTATGTATTTGGACTTCGAAAAACCAATTCAAGACCTGGAAGGCAAGCTCGCTGAAATGAAACAGATTGCTGATGACTCAGATGTAGATGTGAGTCAGGAAGTGAAGTCGCTGGAAGAAAAAATCAAAACACTGAAGAAGGATATTTATTCTAACCTCACGCGTTGGCAGAAGGTCCAACTGTCAAGGCATCCGGACCGTCCCTACACATTAGATTACATTGAAAATATTTGCGATCAGTTCATCGAACTGCACGGCGATAGAGTAGTGAAAGATGATAAGGCCATCGTTGGAGGTTTTGCCGAAATAGAAGGTCAGTCGTTCATGATCATTGGTCATCAGAAAGGGAAAAACACTAAGATGCGTCAGATCCGTAATTTCGGTATGGCTAATCCTGATGGATACCGCAAGGCGTTACGTTTAATGCGTGTAGCCGAAAAATTCAACAAGCCTATCATTACGTTGATCGATACTCCCGGTGCTTACTGCGGTTTAGAAGCAGAAGAAAGAGGACAGGGAGAAGCCATTGCAAGAAACATCAAAGAAATGTTCATGTTGAAGGTTCCTGTCATCTGCATCATCATTGGTGAAGGTGCTTCCGGTGGAGCTTTAGGTATTGCTATCGGTGATAAAGTGCTCATGCTGGAAAATACATGGTACTCTGTTATTTCTCCTGAATCGTGTTCTTCTATTTTATGGAGAACATGGGAGCATAAAGAGAAAGCAGCAGAGGCTTTAAAGCTGACTGCTGAAGACATGTTAAAGTTTAAGCTGATCGATGGCATTGTGAAAGAACCTTTGGGTGGCGCTCATGCAGATAGAGAAGCTATGTACAAGAAATTGAAAAAAGTCATTTTAGATACCACTGCTGCTCTTCAAAAAATAGATCCTGAACAACGCATCATGGAACGCATTGATAAATTCTCTGCCATGGGTGTCGTAGTAGAAAAAGCGGCAGAAGAAATCAGTGAATGAATTGTTACGCCATAGATACTGGTTATTTTAAATTGGACGGGGGAGCCATGTTTGGCGTGGTTCCCCAATCCATTTGGAAAAAGACAAACCCACCGGATGACCAGAACCTATGCCAGTGGGCCATGCGTTGCTTACTCGTCGAACAAGGAAAAAAACTAATACTGATTGATACGGGTATCGGAAACAAACAAGACTCCGATTTTTTAAAACACTATCACCTGCATGGAACCGCTACTCTGATAGATTCCATTCGCAAAGCAGGGTTTCATGAAAGCGATATCACAGATGTTATCCTGACTCATCTTCACCTTGACCATGTAGGTGGCGCGACATGTCGCATAGGCGATCACATTGTACCTACTTTTTCCGATGCCAGTTATTGGATTCATAAGGGCCAGTGGGACTGGGCGACCATCAATCCCAATCCTCGGGAAAAGGCGAGCTTTCTGAAAGAGAATATTCAACCTTTGTTTGATTCAGGTCAATTGCATTTTATACAAGACAAAGAAAGTCCTTTTGATGGGATTGATTTTTTTATTGCAGACGGACATACCGAAAAACAATTGATTCCTCTTATCAAAAAAAACGAACAAACCATTGCCTACGCAGCGGACTTAATTCCATCGGTTACTCACTTGCCATTGGCCTACGTAGCCTCTTACGACGTAAGACCTTTAATTGCCATGACAGAAAAAGAACTTTTTTTGAAGGAAGCATTTGAAAAAAAATGGACCTTGTTTTTTGAACACGATCCGATAAATGAGACCTGCCAATTGATTCAGACAGATAAAGGAATCAGGGCAGGAGAAAAAGGTAAGCTGACAAATTAAGCACGTAAATATAATACGATATTTAACTGCTATTCTCTCCTTATTTTTTAAATTCCTTCATCATTGCATTTCTATGATCCTTATGCTAAGGAATAAATATGTCCCGTTCGTCGGTATTGGTTTTCTATTAGTGATGTTATTCACCTGTTTTTCTTCTTGCTTAAGAATGAGGATGTCAGATAAAGCATTGAGTAAAGAATTTCAGGCATATCCTGTAAAGCCCTTTCAACACAGGTATCAGGCTTGTCAACGGACGATGAATTATGCAGAAGCAGGAGACGATTCATTACCTGTTGTTCTATTCATTCATGGTTCTCCCGGTTCATGGATGGCATTCAAAGGTTTTTTTAAAGACACCCTGTTGCTCGCAAAAACCAAGTTGATTTCCGTAGACCGACCAGGTTTTGGGTATTCTGATTATGGGAAAGCTGAACCTTCTCTGGCGACACAAGCCGCTTGTCTCTTACCTTTGCTGCAGCAATATGGAAGTAGGAGACCTGTTATTTTGGTTGGACATTCTTTGGGAGGACCTCTTATTGCTCGTTTAGCTATGGATTATCCTCGGTACATAAAAGGCTTGATCTTTCTCGCGGCATCTGTTGATCCGGAACTGGAACCACACGAATGGTTTAGAAAACCGATGAATGCCTTGCGTTGGATATTACCTGGTTCTATTCGTGCATCCAACAGAGAGATTATGTCTTTAAAATCAGAACTACAACTCATGCTTCCACTATGGAGTGTCATTCATCAACCGTGTATCATTATCCAGGGTGATGCTGATAATCTTGTGCCTCCGGATAATGCATCGTTTCTAAAAAAGCACCTTGTTAATGCACCGGTAGAAATGTGGATGCTGAAAGATATGAATCATTTTATTCCCTGGAAAAGACCAGAAGTCGTTCATCAAGCGATCCTTCAAATGATCGATATAAACTGATGCATGTTGGATCTTAAAAATGGACCTATAAGTTGCTTCTTTTCTCATGCATGCATATATTAGTCATTCCTTTAGAACAACTTTTTAACTAAATTCTAGCCACATGAAAAAAGTATTACTCAGTTTGTTTGCCATTGCATTAAGTACAGCTTCTTTCTCACAAGGGATCATTGGTCCTAAAATAGGAATGAGTTTGTCACATGCACGAGATACTAAAGTTCCTTCCGGAGGAACAGCAAGTACCTATCAGACTCTTCTTACTCCACAAGCAGGTATCATGTTCAATGCCAGACTAGGAGATGTTATTTCTCTAAGACCTGAAATATTATATTCTCAAAGAGGATTTAAAACAACCAGTGCTGGTACTACTTATACAACAAGATTTTCTTATGTGGAAGTACCGTTCAATGTTGTTGGAGGTATTCCCGTTGGCCCAGGAAAAATAGAAATTTTTGCCGGTGCAGCAGCAGGCTACTTATTCGGTGGAAAGATAACGGGTGGTAGTACAGATTTTACAATAAAAGGAGAAGATCAACCTAAAACACCGGATGCAAATACTTCTTATTACAACTACTTGAACGTATCCCTAAACTTTGGTTTAGGATATAATTACAAAGGCTTGATTTTCCAGGCAGGTTATAATCTGGGCTTATCTAATATCAATCCTCACTTCGAAGATAGAGACAGTCAACAGGAAAAAGACAGAAGCAATGATGTAACCAAATTATCAGGTTTTACATTTGGATTGGCTTACCTGTTTGGAGGTAAAGAAGACTAAGACAATAATCAAAAAATAAAACAGAGCGGCTGAAGTTTTTCTTCAGCCGCTCTGTTTTTAGCACTATTGAGAAATTTGGTAGACCAAATCTACTCGGCCTAAGGCATCTACATCAAACCGGATTGATCTTGTGTTTTTTATTAAAACACGATTTTCACAACCTTTGCCTGGATCAACCTGGTAGATCAACGTCTTTTTTCCACGTGAAAAAAACAAAGTCCTATCCGGTTTCCCTAGGTATTTCATGAGTTGATCATCCTTTTTATTAATGAAAGCTGCCTTATTTTTCAAAAGAGGATCAATCAGATTTGTTCTTTTCATCAAGCAGGCATTGGTATCGGCTTTCCAGCCTTCGGGATCAAAGCCTTCCACTTTTACAGGAGAAGAGCAAGAATAAAATGTCAACAAAGCCAATGCTGTAGGAACCAGTACCTTTAGGCTTATTCCCGTAATTTTTCCACAACTACTCATTATAAATGCTTATTTTCTTAATTTCGGAGTACCCAAAGGTAATCATTATTTGGGCATGTAAAGAAAATCTGAGGTATGAGTTCTTCTGACACAACAGAAAACAACGACAATATTCACGACATTATCCCTGTATCGGGATTATATGAAAACTGGTTTTTAGATTACGCTTCTTATGTAATTCTGGAGAGAGCGGTGCCTAATATTGACGATGGGTTGAAACCTGTGCAACGTCGTATCCTGCATGCCATGAAGGAAATGGACGATGGCCGCTTCAATAAAGTCGCCAACGTGATAGGTTCTACCATGCAGTATCACCCGCATGGAGATGCATCAATAGGAGATGCTATTGTTACAATAGGTCAAAAAGAACTGCTATTGGATATGCAGGGAAACTGGGGAGACGTACGTACCGGCGACGGTGCAGCAGCGCCTCGTTATATAGAGGCCCGTTTGTCAAAGTTTGCTTTGGATGTCGTTTTCAATGGAGAAACAACAGAATGGCAGGCTTCTTATGATGGAAGAAAAAAAGAACCGGTAACATTTCCTGTAAAATTCCCATTGCTTTTGGCGCAAGGGGTAGAAGGAATTGCGGTAGGTCTATCTACTAAAATCCTTCCTCATAATTTTTGTGAGCTGATAGAAGCATCCATCGCGCATCTTAAAAACAAGAAATTTCAACTCTATCCTGATTTCATAACAGGAGGTTCTCTTGACGCTTCTCTGTACAATGAAGGTCAAAAAGGAGGGAAGATACGTGCTAGAGCAAAGATTGAAGAGCAGGATAATAAAACTTTACTGATTAAGGAAATACCTTTTGGTACAACGACCAATAGTATCATTGATTCCATCATCAAAGCCAATGATAATGGAAAGATCAAAATCAAAAAAGTCGTAGACAATACGGCCAAGGACCTGGAGATTCAGGTGCAGCTTGTGCCCGGCACAGATCCGGATATTACGATAGATGCATTGTATGCATTCACTGATTGTGAAGTAAGCATTTCTCCTAATGCTTGTGTGATTGTAGATAATAAACCAGAATTCTTGAGTATCAATGAAATGCTACGCATTTCTACGGATAAGACGAAGGAGCTGCTTAGACAGGAATTAGAAATAAGAAAAGGACAATTGCAGGAAAAGGCATTGTTTGCTTCGCTGGAGAAAATCTTCATTGAAAACCGGATTTACCGCAAAATAGAAGAATGCGAAACATGGGAAGATGTTTTGCTAACCATTGATAAAGGGCTAACGCCTTATAAAAAACAATTTTACAGGACAATTACTCAGGAAGATATTGTTCGGTTAACTGAAATTCGAATCAAACGGATTTCTAAATTCGATGGTTTCAAAGCAGATGAATTGATGCGTGCCATCAGCGAGGAGCTAAAAGAAACGATCAATCATTTGGCAAATTTGAATGATTATGCCATCAATTACTTTTCAGCTCTTTTGAAGAAATACGGCAAAGGAAGAGAACGTAAAACAGAAATTAAGACCTTCGATACGATTAATGCAACGATCGTAGCAGCGAATAATCAAAAGCTGTATGTGAACCGCACAGATGGTTTCATGGGTTATGGCTTGAAGAAAGATGAATACATCGCCGATTGCTCTGATATAGACGACGTCATTGTCTTTAGAAAAGACGGGATTTGTGTCGTGAAGAAAATAGGAGAGAAAGTGTTTGTTGGTAAAGACGTGATTCATATTGCCGTGTTTAGAAAAGGGGATGAACGGATGGTATATAACCTGGTTTACATGGATGGAAAAACAGGAGCTGCCATGGTAAAACGTTTCCAG
>JAQBNU010000130.1 GCA_028288365.1 Chitinophagaceae bacterium
ACTGATCAAAAACAAATTGAACTCACGCGCAATGGCCACAATGCGTTTCAAGGTTTCCAATGGATACACCATACCAGTCGGATTATCCGGATTGATGATGAGTATACCGATGATGTTGGGATTGTATTTGACCTGATTGTACAAGTCATCTAAATCCGGATACCAGTGATTACTTGGATCTAATTTATAGGTAATCGGTTCCTGGTGCGCGTGCGCTGCTTCTGCAGAAGAGTGCGTGGAATAAGCCGGTGAAGGCCCGATGACACGTAAACCAGAATTGATGAATTGATATACTTTGGCAATGGCATCACCTAAGCCATTGAAAAATAAAATATCGTCAGCTGTAATCTGCGCTCCTTTTTTCTCATTGTTGAGATCAGCGAGAAACTCTCGTGTAGCTAATATCCCTTTAGAAGGACTGTATTTATACGAAGAGTTTTCCAATGTCAGTTGCGAAATGATATCACGCATCCATTGAGGTACTTCATTGTTTTTTTGAATGGGATCACCGATGTTTTCCCAAATGATCTCCTGACCTTGCTTTTGAACCAAGTCGGCTTTCTTAACGATTTCTCTGATCTCGTAACTTAATTCTTTCGCTCCTTCACTTAGTATTTTATGTCGCATGACAACTGGATATAGTTAGACAAAAATATCATTTATTCTGATTAGATTGAAGCAACTATTCAAATTTCCTATGGCCTCCTCTTTAGACGACATGGAAGCATACGAGCTGCTTCAGATTGAACTGGATCGTTCTTTGCAAGTTTTCTCTGCAACCCTTTCAGACAAGGCGCAAACACTGCATTTTTTAAACAGTTGGATAGAATACATTTGCTTTATGAGACACTTGTGGAAGTGGGAGGAGATTGTTTCTGCGGAAACAGAAGAAAGTTTTTTAAAATGGTATGAAGAAGTTGGAGGAGAACATCTAAGCCTTGACATGTTGAAAAAATTTCAAAGCTCTTTTAAATAAAAAAGCGCGAGTATGGAACACGAGAATAGAGATCTCTATTCTCGTGTTCCATACTCGCGCTGTAAATGCTGTAGGAAGGGGATTCGAACCACCTACGGAGCGGTTAGCTATAGAGCAAAAGAAAACTTTGTGGTCAACCCAATACGCTACGTTTATTCCGAACTCTCCACCCCCGAGACAGGAGGGCATGTCTGCCAATTTCATCACCCTACAGTGTAGTGATATGATCAACGTCATTGATCACGTACCAAAAGTACGATGCGAATTCTGAAATTCAAAATAATTCATAAAATGAACTAAATATTTACACTTTATTCATAAAAATATACTTATTTTTATGAATAACATAATTAACAAACCTCTCTATGGCATCTGATTATCAATATGACAAAACAGATCTGGCAATCTTAACGCACCTGCAGCAAAATGCGGCCATGCCTTATACAGAAATAGCCAAACTCGTACACGTATCTGCAGGCACGGTACACGTGCGCATGAAGAAGATGGAAGAACTCGGTATAGTCAAAGGTTCTGAATTGAAAATTGATTATTCAAAAATCGGATACGACGTGACGGCCTTTCTGGGTGTGTATTTGCAAAAGAGTTCTTTTTACGATCAGGCACTTAAAGATCTGAAAAGCATTCCGGAAGTGGTCAATGTACATTATACCACCGGTACCTACAGCATGTTTGTGAAGATCATGTGCAGAGATACCAATCACTTGCGAGAAGTACTACACGATAAACTGCAAAAAGTAAACGGCATCGAACGTACAGAAACGATCATCTCTTTGGAAGAATCGATCGATCGTAATATTTCTTTAAAAGGATTGAAGTAGGTAGACTTTTTTTAGAGACATATTAATATTGGAGGTCTTTTGATATTGGGCGTGCCCCGCCGAAGAGGCGGGTCGGGCTTTCCGCTACAAGTCCTCACTCCGCTTCGCTGCGTTCCGGGCTTTTCGCTTCAATCCCTCACGCAAACAATATACTAATTCAATAACGTTCTTACCCACTCTATCAAATACTGTTTAGGTAAATTCAACAACAAAGAAAGCAGCATAAAACCCATTACCCAAAATTTGGTTTTATGAAAATACGCTTCCACTTCCGGTTTGATCATATAGCCCAAACCGGCTATGAACAGAGGCAAAGAGAAGGGAGCCATGATTCTGTAATCAAACGGATCAAAAGGTTGTATTTTCCTCAATACAAAAATTACTCCCAGATAAAACAAACTAAACGCAACCAACACTTTTACTGATGTATCTTTTACTATGTGAGACGGTAACAGTTTTTCATAAACGATTAGCACAACAACAACAATCAGCTGAACAACTAAAAGCAATACATAGAGTAGATCTCCTTCACCGTTGAAAAAATAATTTCTAGCGATGCTGCATTGGTTGATTAATCCTTGTAGAAAGAGGATTAGGAATTCATTGATCGATTCTTGTTGCAGTTGAACTCTATCCCCTATTCCCGTATAATGACCAGTCATTTGCCTATTGACATAAAAATAACAAAGCGTGAAAACTCCGGCCATTGCTAATGCTCCGGTATACTGCATGACACGACGTACATTTTTTTTATACATCCAATACACAGCAATCAATCCTATTCCTGCATAATAAATCAATCCTGCATAACGAAACAGGAACAACAAAATCAAACAGCCTGACAGTCGAAGAAACAACCAACGATCCGTCTTTCCTTCCATATCTTTAGTGAGTGTATAACATAACAACAACACAAAAAACAGGAAAGGTGCTTCCGACCAGGTGTAAGAATAAATTTCCAGCATGGCATACGAGCAAAAGTATAAGGCCACAAACCACGCCCTTTCGCCAAACCAGCGGTACAGCAACATAAAAATCAATCCTAAAAAAATGAGGTTGACTAATTTCGAAGCCATCAAAACAGAAGTCTGACCGATCGCCGCAACAGCTGCAATACATAACGGATAACCCGCCGGCCATACGGCGAAATAACTTTCTTCACCAGGCGCCACAGGATTGATAGCCTTTAATCCTTTGCCTTGGATCAAATGATCAGCCGCAGACAAATAATACTGCGAATCAGGCGAGACGTACGAAGTTGACTCCGCCAGGATTCTAACCGCCAATGCGACGACAATCAAGACAAATGACAACAACAACCTATATGTACCTTTTCTCATGCTTACCTTTGAAAATGAATGAAAATGCGATGGTACCTCCCTTTAAGCTTCAGTCTGCCAACAACCCCAGGAAAAGAATATCTCATTTTACGCCTAAATCGTGTTGAATTTACTCCAATCCTAGGAATTTCAATATTTACTGGCAAAATGAACCCTTTTTTCCCGATTTTGTTATATTTTTGTAATTAGAATTGGTCTAAATATAGAGCATGTCAGACAGCAACAAAATATTAGAGGAATTAACCCAGTCAGACTACAAGTACGGATTCGTAACGAACATTGAAAACGATTCTGCACCGAAAGGTCTTTCCGAAGATACCGTACGTTTCATCTCTGCCAAGAAAAATGAACCGGAATGGTTATTGGAATGGAGGTTGAAAGCATTTAGACATTGGTTGACGATGGAAACACCTACCTGGGCCAATGTTACTTTTCCTGCCATCGATTACCAGGACATCATTTATTATTCTGCCCCCAAACAAAAAATAAGTTTGTCCAGTCTGGATGAAATTGATCCTGAACTGCGTGCAACATTTGAAAAGCTAGGCATCTCCTTAGACGAACAAAAAAGATTATCTGGTGTTGCCGTTGACGCGGTCATTGACAGTGTGTCTATCACAACGACCTTCAAAGGTAAATTGTCAGAACTGGGCATCATCTTCTGCTCGATGAGTGAAGCGGTACACGAACATCCAGAATTAGTAAAAAAACATTTAGGCTCTGTCGTGCCGATCACCGATAATTATTTCACAGCCTTGAACTCCGCAGTATTCAGCGACGGTTCATTCTGTTACATTCCAAAAGGCGTTCGTTGCCCGATGGAGTTGTCAACCTACTTCCGTATCAACGCCGCCAACACCGGTCAATTTGAACGTACCTTGCTGATTGCCGATGAAGGTAGTTATGTGAGTTACCTCGAAGGTTGCACGGCACCGATGCGCGATGAAAATCAACTGCACGCTGCAGTCGTGGAATTAATTGCCATGGAAAAAGCGGAGATCAAATATTCAACGGTTCAAAACTGGTACCCTGGTGATAAAAATGGTAAAGGAGGGATTTACAACTTCGTCACCAAACGCGCCATCTGCGCAGGCGATCACGCGAAGATCTCCTGGACACAGGTAGAAACGGGTTCATCCATCACATGGAAATACCCCAGTGTTATTTTAAAAGGCGACTACTCAATCGGAGAATTCTATTCCGTAGCGGTCACCAACAACATGCAACAAGCCGATACCGGAACGAAGATGATTCACATCGGTAAAAACTCCCGCAGCAGAATTGTATCGAAAGGAATCTCTGCCGGTAAAAGTCAAAACAGCTACAGAGGATTGGTGAAAGTGATGCCGCGCGCAGAGAACGCGCGTAACTTCTCTCAATGCGATTCACTGTTGATGGGCGACCAATGCGGAGCACATACATTCCCATACATTGAAGTGGGCAATCCAAGCGCGATCGTGGAACACGAGGCAACGACTTCTAAAATCGGAGAAGACCAGGTATTCTATTGCAACCAACGCGGCATCGATACAGAGAAAGCGGTAGCCTTGATCGTGAACGGTTATTGCAAAGAAGTGCTGAATCAACTGCCGATGGAGTTCGCTGTAGAAGCACAAAAATTGCTTGCTATCAGTTTAGAAGGAAGCGTAGGTTAATCATTCATAAATTAAAAAAGTAATCAGTATACATTTCGTAATGCTGATCATTGACAACTGATCACTTATCACTATTTATCATGCTAAGCATAAAAAATTTACAAGCGCGCGTAGAAGAAAAGGAAATACTAAAGGGCATCAACCTGGAAGTAAAAGCGGGAGAAGTACACGCTATCATGGGACCTAACGGATCGGGCAAAAGCACATTGGCCTCTATTCTTGCGGGTCGTGAAACATACGAAGTAACGGGTGGCTCGATCACCTTTGAAGGAAAAGATTTATTGGAGCTTTCTCCTGAAGACCGCGCACGCGAAGGTGTATTCTTAGCCTTTCAATACCCGGTAGAAATACCAGGAGTAAGTACCATCAACTTCTTGAAAACAGCCGTTAACGCGATCCGCGAATACCGCGGTGAAGAAGCGATGGATGCTGTTTCATTCTTGAAAATGATGAAAGAAAAAACCAAAGTGGTCGAGATCGATGAAACGCTATTGAAACGTTCGCTGAACGAAGGTTTTTCTGGCGGAGAGAAAAAAAGAAATGAAATCTTTCAAATGGCCATGCTGGAACCCAAATTAGCTGTGCTGGATGAAACCGATTCAGGATTGGACATTGATGCCTTGAAAATTGTGGCCAACGGTGTCAATAAATTACGTTCTAAAAACAACGCAGTCATTGTAGTCACTCACTACCAAAGATTGTTGGATTATATTGTACCGGATTATGTGCACGTGTTATACAACGGTCGTATCGTAAAGTCTGGAACCAAAGAACTGGCGCTGGAACTGGAAGCCAAAGGATACGATTGGATCAAGAATGAAAATACAGCGGTGTAATTAACGAGCAGGTAGGAAATGAACCTTAAAGATTTAATATTAGAAGAATATAAAACATTCGCTCCTCAGGCATCCAACGCAGTTTCTAAAGTGTTGCGTGAAGAGTCGATCAAACAAGTTGCGGAATGGGGCATTCCTACCATCAAACAAGAGGAATGGAAATACACCAATCTGAAAAGCATTCTTGATACACCTTTTCGCCTGAATGCTTCACCTGCTGCGACAAGTAACGCCATTCATTATTACAACATCGATGCTTACAAACTGGTATTCGTAAATGGTATTTTGAATGCATCACTATCCGATACCAAAGGCATCGAAGCATTCGCTACGTTGAAATCCATCAGCGAAGCGGAACCTGCTATCTTATCCAAATACTTCAATAAGTTTCATCCTTTCCAGGATGGACTGCAAGCCGCTAACCTGGCCTTCGCGCAACATGGCGTGTACTTGCACGTCAACAAAGGTAAAGCATTACCGAAACCTGTTGTTGTTTATTTCCTTTCTGACACCACACAAGGTCCCATCTTCGCTCAACCGCGTAACCTGATAGTGTTAGAACAAGGTGCTTCGGCGAAATGGATAGAAAGTTTTCAATCCACCGGCAACGATACTTCCTTCACCAATATTTGTTCGGAGTTCTTCTTGCATCAGGACAGTCACCTCGAACAATATAAATTCCAACAGGAAAACGATAAGGCCTACCATGTAGGAACCAGTCAGGTCGTACACCTGGAAAAAAGTTATTCGCACTCTGCCGTCTTAACATGGAGCGGTGCCTTAGTAAGAAACAACCTCAACATTCACCTGGGTGCAGAATATTGTGAAGCGCATTTGTACGGATTGTATTTAGGCAACAACAGCAGACACATCGATAATCATACCTTGGTTGATCATGCCATGCCGAATTGTTATTCCAACGAATTATATAAAGGTATTCTCGACGATCAGTCAACTGGTGTATTCAACGGAAAAATCTGGGTACAGAAAGACGCTCAGAAAACCAACGCTTTCCAATCGAACAAGAACGTCTTGCTTTCACAAAAAGCGACGATGAATACAAAACCGCAATTAGAAATTTTTGCAGACGATGTAAAATGTTCACACGGAGCTACCGTTGGTCAATTGGACGAAGAAGCATTATTCTTCTTGAGAGCAAGAGGAATTCCTTTGGCACAGGCTCGCATGCTATTGATGCAAGCTTTCTCTGACGATGTATTGAATAAAATTACGATTCCTGCCTTACAGGAAGAAATCACTGCAACCATCGCTCAACGGTTGCGTCCTTAACAGCGGAATACCATGGGCACGACGACACAAACACTCGAACATAACCTTGACCTCGCAGCAATCAGACGTCAGTTTCCGATCCTGAATCAACAGGTCAACGATAAACCATTGGTTTATTTTGATAATGCAGCGACCACTCAAAAACCTTTAGTGGTCATTGATGCATTAAAAAACTATTACCAAAAAGATAACGCCAACATACACCGCGGCATTCACACACTCGCGGAACGAGCCACAGCTGATTTCGAAAAGACACGCGACACCGTAAAAGAATTCATCGGCGCCGTACACAGAGAAGAAATCATCTTCACCAAAGGAACTACAGAAGGCATCAACCTCGTGGCTCAAACCTGGGGAAGAGCCAACCTGAAAGAAGGAGACGAAATTTTAGTTTCCGGTATGGAACACCATTCCAACATGGTGCCCTGGCAAATGATCGCACAGGAAAAGAAAGCCAAAGTCATCATCATTCCTATCAATGATGCAGGAGAACTCTTGATGGATGAATATGAAAAGTTATTGAACAGCCGCACGAAACTCGTAGCTGTTGTTCATGCATCCAATGCATTAGGTTCTATCAATCCTGTTAAACATATCATTCAACAAGCACACCGCCACGGTGCAGTCGTATTGATCGACGGTGCACAATCGACTTCTCATCTTGACATTGCAGTGAGCGACTGGAATGCTGACTTCTTTGTTTTCTCCGGACATAAAGTATACGGACCTACCGGTGTAGGCGTGTTGTATGGCAAACGCGAGTTACTGGAAAGCATGCCTCCTTATCAAGGCGGTGGTGAAATGATCGGTGAAGTACGTTACGATGGTTTTACATGGAACGAGCTTCCTTATAAATTTGAAGCAGGCACTCCGAATATAGCCGATGTCATTGCCTTAAAAGCAGCACTGGATTTCATCAGCGTATTGGGTAAACAAAATATACGCAGCTACGAAAATACATTACTTCAATATGCTTATACTAAACTCGAATCCTTAGAAGGTATTCGGTTCATCGGTACAGCAAAAGAAAAAGTAAGTATCCTCTCCTTTGTATTTAATGACATCCACCACCAGGATCTTGGAATTATTTTAGACAAAGAAGGCATTGCCATTCGCACAGGACATCATTGTACACAACCTTTGATGGGAAGACTGTGCATCACTGGAACTTCTCGGGCCTCTTTTGCTGTTTACAATACAATCGAAGAGATAGACCGTTTGGAGGCAGGATTGAAGAAAGCGATTAAACTATTCAGATGAACATTTCGATAGACGATATACAAAAAGAAATCATTGAAGATTTTTCCATCCTGGATGAATGGGACGATAAATATGCCTATATCATTGAATGTGGAAAAAAACTAAAGCCACTTCCTCAGGAATATAAAAACGAAGAGCATCTCGTGAGAGGCTGCCAATCGCAAGTGTGGTTGCATGCCGAACATAAAGATGGTTTAGTCTATTTCTATGCAGAGAGCGACGCCATCATCGTCAAAGGATTAATCAGCTTATTGATCAAAGTATTATCCGGTCATAAAGCAGAAGACATCGTAAAAAGTGATCTGTATTTCATCGATAAAATCGGCATGCAAAGTCACCTGTCTATGACTCGTTCCAACGGGTTGGCCAGCATGTTAAAAACAATGAAAGTAAAAGCGCTCTTGTTCTTAGAACAGGAAAAAGCCAATTGATATGACCATGACGACAGAACCTATTGCATTGGATGAGCTGAAAGAAAAGGCGCTGGAAAAAATCAAAATGGTTTTTGATCCGGAGATCCCTGTGAACATCTACGAACTTGGATTGATCTACGAAGTAAGCGCATTCCCTGTCAACAATGTATTTGTACAAATGACATTGACTACCCCCAACTGTCCTTCTGCAGCCAGTTTGCCGGCTGAAGTAGAACAACGCATCCGCGAGATTGAAGGTGTAGGCGATGTAACCGTTGAAATCACCTTCGATCCACCGTGGTCGCAAGATATGATGACCGAAGCCGCGCGATTAGAATTAGGCTTCATGTAAAAAAGACATTCACTTAAAATTAAACACTATGTATCCTGAAACAATGGTAGCACCGATGCGCCAAGACTTAAGCAGCATCGGTTTCCAAGAATTAAAAACAGCAACTGATGTAGATGCTTTCATGAAAGAGAAAGGTACATCCATCGTTGTCATCAATTCTGTATGCGGTTGCGCTGCAGGAAGTGCAAGACCAGGCGTTAAAAAAGCATTGGAACTGGCTGGTAAAAAACCAGAAAAACTGGGAACAGTATTCGCCGGTGTAGACAAAGAAGCCACACAACGCGCCAGAGAATATACTTTGCCTTATCCTCCGTCCTCTCCTGCCATTGCCATCTTCAAAGACGGCGAACTGGTACATTTCGTAGAACGTCACCACATCGAAGGACGCAACGCAGACATGATCGCTCAGCACTTAGTTGGAGCGTTTGAAGATTTGCTGTAAGCCTTATACATCCATTACAAAAAGGGAGTCTATTTATTTAGTCTCCCTTTTTTTGTGCAGTATATTTGTTTCTTCTAAACTTGGGAGTAACACATAGAGCCTGGTGCGGCTGGCGTCCACGAAAAGAGCGAATTGATGAAAGCATTGTCAGGAATTAACTTCGTATCGTATAAAGGAACCACCAATGCTTTTATCAATTGGTTTTCGTGGCTCCCTTTTCTTTTGTTTCTTTTCTTTTGGGTGAGCAAAAGAAAAGAAAAAGGGTCGTGTAAAATTCAAACTACTTATTTATCAAGTAAGAACATTTTGTTCTTGTTAAGGAAAATAGTTTATGATCGGATATTTTTTCAGCCTATTTCTATTCTAATAAAATGTATATATATTGTTCAAATTGCCTACACATGAAATACCACATTTCACTTGTCCTTGTCTTCTGTACTGCGCTCCTTTGGTCAGCCATTGCCCCTCATGATTATTTCACTTGGCTATTGGAAATCTTTCCCGCACTGATCGGTTTGATTGTTCTTATAGTCATCTATCCTCAATTCAAGTTCACGAATTTCTGCTATACACTGATCCTTATTCATGCGGTCATCCTAATGATAGGCGGTCATTATACCTATGCAGAAGTTCCTTTGTTTGATTGGATCAAAGACAGCTTTCATCAATCAAGAAACAACTACGATAAAGTGGGGCATTTTGCTCAGGGTTTTGTACCGGCTATTATTGGTAGAGAAATTCTCATTCAAAAAAACATTGTTCATTCCAAAGCTTGGTTAAATGTCATAGTAGTGAGTCTGTGTATGGCAATCAGTGCCGCTTACGAATTTCTCGAATGGGGGGTAGCAGCATGCACTGGAGAATCTGCCGATGCTTTTCTCGGCACACAAGGTTACGCCTGGGATACACAATCCGATATGCTCTACGCCACAACGGGCGCCATCATGGCACTTATTCTATTCAGTAAGTATCACAACAACGCCATTGCTCAACTTAACCACCTTTAAATATGCAGCGCACAATTCTATTTGTTTCTATTCTTTTTCTCGCTCTCTGCGGGCTATACAGTTGTAAAGAATCCGATTCGCACAAAGAGACAACGCCCACTGCTCCTATAGACGTTATCGCGTATTACTATGGCGATTCTACCGGATTTAAAAATTACGCAACCGAACAACTGACACATATCATTTATAGTTTTCTTCATCTGAAAGGAAATAAAATCGCATTTGATAAACCGGAAGATTCTTTAGCCGTGGTAAAACTCGTGCAACTGAAAGAAAAAAATGTTTCACTCAAAGTACTGCTCTCTCTTGGTGGATGGGGTGGCTGTGAAACCTGTTCACAAACTTTTTCTACCGAACAAGGAAGAAAAGAGTTTGCGCAATCCGTGAAAGACCTATTAGTAAAAACGAAGACAGACGGCATCGACCTGGATTGGGAATATCCAGCCATTGAAGGATTTCCGGGACATCAATTCACACCGCAAGACAAACATAACTTTACGCTACTCATACAAACATTAAGAGCAGTATTAGGCGACACGTACGAAATTAGTTTTGCAGCAGGTGGCTATACAGAATACTTGCAAAAGTCTGTAGAATGGTCAGCCGTAATGCCTTTGGTCAATCGTGTCAACTTGATGAGTTACGATTTGATCAATGGCAACAGCATCGTGACAGGACATCATACACCGCTCTACTCTACCCGTCAACAATTGGAATCAACGGACCATGGTGTACACTTACTCGATTCTATGGGTGTTCCTTTGAGCAAGATCATTATTGGTGCAGCCTTTTACGCACGCGTGTTTAAGGATGTCGATTCCATCAATAATGGATTGTATCGATTGGCTAAATTCAAAACAGGCATCAACTTCAAAGATTTTATAGACAGTTTATCAGATACTCAAGGTTTCGTATACAAATGGGATTCCATTGCGAAAGCTCCTTATGCCTACAATGCCAGTAAAAAAGAATTTGCAACGTTTGACAATAAACAATCCATCGCATTAAAAACGCAATACGTGATCGACAAAAAGTTAGGCGGTATCATGTTCTGGGAATTGACAGGAGACCGACCACAAAAAGGTCTTCTGGAAACCATCACCAGAATAAAAAATCCTATACCGGAAATGACCGATCAAAAATAAAAAACAGGTCATATACCTTTTGTGATTTCTGATCTCTGATTTCAGATCTCTTTATAATGGTAGACTCGTAGTTCAAATGCCCGCATCAAATTGAATGTAACCGCTTCTGTATAGTTCGAATAAATCAAATGATCGGAGGATGTGGCTGCGTGACTCGTCTCTAGTTCCTGCATAGAAGTATTGTACGTGATTTCATACACTTCTTGTGAAGCGTATTCATACAGCATGGTATGTAAATGGCCGTGCGTGCTGCGACTAAAGTTGGTAAACGCTTTTTTTATTTCACGCACAAGTGATATCACCTCCTTTATGCGTTGGAATAAACGATGATTGGAATTGAACAACTCATTAGATCCATATGGATCGAATAAACATTCTCTCACATCGTGATCGTATTCCCCCTTTGTCTGAAGCCCTTGTTCTGTGCCGTAATACAAACAGTGGATACCTTCTTGCAATCCCATTAAAAACAAACTCCCCAACAATTGTTCCTCAGACAATAAATCATTGATTCTCTTTTTAGGTTCCAACCCAATCTGATCGTGGTTGTCTAAATAATTGACCGCTAAAAAATCTGTTGAACGATAGGTCTCAAATACCTCATACACCGATTTTGTTTTGATGCCTTGAAGAAATTCAAAATAAAAGGGGAAGTTGAAAAACGCATGCAACTCTGTATACTGACTGATTAACTCCATTCCTCCTACCACTTCACCGATCAGTATGAAATTTTCTTTCTGCAACCGATCAGCTTCTACTTTGATGCGTCGACAAAATTCATTGGCCATCACAGGACGAATGTGTTTCAAGGCATCCAAGCGAAAGCCGTCCACTCCAATTTCTTTGATCCAATAGGTATAAATTTCAACCATGCATTCCAACACGGCTCTTCCTGTTTCATTATCCTCCCACACCAAATCCTTCAATTCAAAAATATCGCCATCCCACGACTCCGGATAATTGTCCCAATGCACAATGTGTCCTCTCTTCGAATACCAGGCTTCATTGCGCAAAGCGACAGGACGTGGTTTGTCGTCGCTGTGCCAATGAGAGAAAGTATACGGTTTGCGCTTGCGGTAAGGTGTACGTTTTTCTTTATAGCTCCAGTTATCTCCTGTATGATTCAACACCACATCCATGATCACACGCAAACCTAACTCATGTGCTTCGTGGATCAATGCTTTTAATTCATCCAATGTGCCAAATCGTGCATCAACCGCTAAAAAATCTTGTATGGCATAACCGTGATAAGACTTGGAATTATTTTCTAAGAAGGGAGTAAGTAAAATACTCGTGCAGCCGAGTTCTTTGATGTAAGGCAACTTAAGGCGTATGCCGTTCAATGTGCCTCCGCACGTTCTTCTTAAATCTTCTGCCTCGCCAAAACCAACGCTCATTGGAGAAGCCGGCAAGGTCCTTTCCTTGCCATCGTGAAACCGATCGATGACCAGGGCATACACCCATTCTCCTCTCCAGGAGTTGATCGTTTGTTGTCTTGTCGATAGCATAAAAAATCCCGTCTCAAAATACATTGGACGGGACAGTTATTTTTTTTAGAAAGTAGGTGCGAACGAAAAGTGTTCCCTGAATTCCTTCAGTTCTTCTATCAAGTCAGAAGGAGGTAGTGGAATATAGTTCGAAAGTAAGCTGTCTGCTTTTACTTTCATTTCTCTCAACTCCAGGTGCTGATTGATGTAAATGAATTCCATGGTGGGATAGATATCTTTCAAGGCATCGCGAAGATCCAATACTTCGAGGTTCTTATCCGATAAATTATACACTCCGGAAGGAATGGTGGCACTCAATGCTTCATTCAATACATGTACCACTTTGTTGACATGAATAAAAGAACGGTGTTGCTTTCCTGATCCATGAATAGAGATGCGGTTGTTGACATGTGCATCAAACACAAAACGATTGACCACGGCATCAAAACGCATCGCCGGACTGTAGCCGTATACATTGCCGCAACGAATGATCAATGTATTTAATTTAGGAAACATTCGTCTGACATGTTCCTCTCCTCGCAATTTAGAAACACTGTAAAATGTTTTTGGATTAGGAGTCGTCTCTTCTGATACTTCATCTTTAGAGGAACCATAAACAGATGTACTGCTCAGGTAAATCAACTGCTTCACTGTTTTAGATTCTTCGATGGCATACACCAGTTCCGCTGTACCCCAATGATTCACCTGTTCGTAGAAATGACTATCCGTATTGGAGAAAGGAGTAGATACTCTTGCAGCCAAATGATAAACAGTATCGATACCGGTCAACGCTTTACGCAATTTTCGTGTATCCAGGATATCACCATGTACAAATGACACTTTGTTTCCGGCAATCTTTTTATCTGCATTCAAAAAGAAATTGTAATTGTCCCTTGTCAGGTTATCGTACACTACAATTTTCTTGATGGAAGGATTAGAGGCAAGGGTTTGTATCAAAGGTGATCCAATGTATCCTGCTCCTCCGGTAACTAATACGTTCATTCTATCTTGACTTATTTTTTATCCACTAACTCTGTATTCAAACCACATTCTGTTTTGTTCAACCCAAACCATCGTCCTTCGCGGGAATAAGATTCCAAATCAAATTTACGAGTACATGGTTCACAACCGATGCTCAAATATCCTTTGTCTTCCAACGGATGTTTAGGCAAGTTAAATTCTTTAATGTATTTCGTGATCATACGATTGTCCCAATCCAGCATAGGATGAAAACGAACGGTATTGTGCGGCGCTTTCTCTTCTATACTAAATCCTTTTCGCACCGCGCTCTGATCCGCTCTTACACCGTTGACCCAGACATCGTATTCTGCCAACACCGGTTCCATGGGCAATACTTTGTTTAAGTAACAGCAATAGTCCGGATCGGAAGTAAAAAGTAATTTACCGGATGCATCTTTCTGCGCACTGCGAGGCGTCGGAGAAGATACTTCAATGATATTCAAACCCAATAACTCTGCAATCTGATCTTTGTAAACCAGTGTTTCAGGAAAATGATAGCCGGTATTGATACAGAAAACAGGAATGGTTTTATCAATCGTACTGATGATGTGCAACAAAGGAATACTGTGCGTTTGAAAAGAAGATGTTGTAAACAACTTCAATCCTCGCTCTTTGTACGATTTGATGTAGGACTTGATCTCTTGAATTTCCATACCACCTCCCAAATAATGTTTGTAAAAATACGAATAAACTACTCTGAAAAGGAATTAATGATGCAAAAAGTTCTTTTTTGAAGAAAATTATTTTAAAATTATACTTTACAGAACAAGCTTTCGCCGTACTATTACGAGATTTACTAATCCTATATTTTTCTTCCATGAGCATTCACAAAACAAAAGCAGAGCAATTGATCGCTTCTGCAGAATTTAAGCAACTTGTCAGACATCGCTGGTCGGTTTGTATTTTGCTTACGGTGATCATGTTTTGTACCTACATGAGTTTTCTCTATGCCATCGCTTATCAGAAAGAATCAATGGCACCTTATGTGACCGGTAAGTTCACCATCGGATTGTTATATGCTGTTGGATTGATCATCTTAGCATGGGTATTAACGGGAATCTATGTGTATTGGGCCAACAACAGTTATAATCCTGAAGTAGAAAGATTAAAAAACAAACTGAAGTAATCGATGAACTTTCTTCAAACTACTACCTCATTGCAAGGAACAGTGAGCTGGATTTCCATCAGCATGTTCCTATTGCTTGTCTGTATTACACTGGGCATTACGTATTGGGCAGCACGCAGAACAAAAACAACTTCAGAATTTTATGCCGCAGGTCGCTCGATTTCTGGTTTTCAAAATGGAATGGCTTTGGCCGGTGACTACATGAGTGCCGCGTCATTCCTGGGTATTGCGGGAATGGTAGCACTCAAAGGTTTCGATGGCTTGATTTATTCCATTGGCTTTCTTGTCGGCTGGCCATTGGTCATGTTCCTCATCGCAGAACCTTTACGTAATTTAGGGAAGTTCACTTTCTCTGACGTGGTCGCGTTTCGTTTATCACAAAGACCGATTCGTATTGCAGCTTCCTTTGGTTCTTTATCAACCATCATCTTTTACCTGATCGCACAAATGGTAGGCGCCGGAGAATTGATATCTATTTTATTCGGCTTTCCTTATGAATGGGCCATTGTTATAGTAGGCATCATGATGTCTGCTTATGTATTGTTTGGAGGCATGCTGGCAACAACATGGGTACAAATCATCAAAGCTTTTCTCTTACTGGGTGGAGCTACATTACTTGTGTTCCTTACACTTCAGCAATTTAATTTTTCGCTTTACAGTTTATTTGAACAGGCCTCAGCCTTATACGGAGAAGGTGTCTTAAACCCGGGACAAGACATCACGAATCCTTGGGATACGATGTCTCTTGGTATTGCACTCATGTTCGGAACTGCCGGTCTGCCGCATATACTCATGCGCTTTTACACCGTACCCGATGCGAGAGAAGCACGCAAGTCTGTGTTTGTTGCCACAGGCTTCATTGGCTATTTCTATATTTTAACATTCATCATTGGTTTTGGAGCCATGGTATTGGTAGGTCAGGACACCATCAAAGCAAACGGTGGGAACATGGCAGCGCTGCTCTTGGCTTCTTATACCGGAGGTCAGGCGTTTCTTGGTTTTATCGCGGCGGTTGCTTTCGCTACGATCCTCGCTGTGGTAGCAGGATTGACCTTGTCCGGAGCGTCTACTATTTCTCATGATATTTATACCAGCGTACTTCAAAAAGGAAAAAGCAATGAAGTGGGAGAGGTAAAAGTGGCACGCATGGCAACACTGGCAATAGGTATAATTTCTATCCTATTGGGCTTATTATTTAAAGGACAAAATGTAGCCTTCATGGTGGGCCTGGCTTTTTCTATCGCCGCCAGTGGAAATTTCCCAGCATTGATTTTATCTATCCTTTGGAAACCTTTCACCACAAGAGGAGCTGTAGCCAGCATCGTTACAGGTACTACCTTATCCATCGGATTGATTGCACTAAGTCCTACGATATGGGTGAATATTTTAGGCCATGAAGAAGCTTTGTTCCCCTTAAAAAATCCTGCATTGATTTCTTTTCCTGCTGCAGTGATAGTAGGCATAGTGGTCTCTTTGATGAAACCCGACAAAGCCGCACAACAAAAATTTGAAGACGAGAAGCTTCGTACCTATCTGGGAGTGGGATCAGAATGATTATTTAAATCATTAACCGGACATAGTCACTAATTCAAATCTAAAAATTCGGTGTATTTGAGTCTTCGTATAGTCTGCCAATATTCAACCTTCTGTAAATTTCTCTCATTGAATGTAACCCGCAAGACATGGTGCGGCAGGCGTCCACGAAAAGAGCGAATTGTGACAGACATCGCTTGAAATTAACTACGTGCAGTTAGCCAATATTATAATGTCTGTTGCAATTGGTTTTGGTGGCTCCCTTTTCTTTTGTTTCTTTTCTTTTGGGTGAGCAAAAGAAAAGAAAAAGGATAGTACAAAGAGTAAAAATCATCCTATCTGGAAACAGATTTTTAAGTGACTATATACGAAAAGTCATTATTCTTTATTCTATTTTGTAACCTTTCCCTAAATCTTTCATCTAATTCAGAAATAAAGAAGTGTTTGGGCAAACAAATTCAGAACTATTGGTGTTATAAGAATCACGATGAAAACAGCTGTATACCGCAAAGAACATTTTAATGCCGCCCATCGGTTATACAATCCTCATTGGACATTTGAAGAAAACGAATCTTATTTTGGAAAATGCAACAACCCGAATTTCCATGGACACAATTATGAGTTAATCGTAAAAGTGGTTGGAGAAACAGATCCGGAGACCGGTTATGTCGTAGACATGAAATGGCTGAGTCACCTAATAAAAGAAAAAGTATTGGTTAAATTTGACCATAAAAACCTAAATTTGGACACTCAGGAATTTAAAAACCTCAATCCTACGGCAGAGAACATAGCACGGGTGATCTGGGAAATCCTGAGAAAAGACATTGATGCCAAATACGATTTAAAAGTATTACTCTA
>JAQBNU010000010.1 GCA_028288365.1 Chitinophagaceae bacterium
CCATCATTCCCAACAGACCCAGTTCACTGCGCCCGGGAAAAACAAATCCTGTCATCATCAAAGAAAGAAACAAATGGCTGGAACGATTTGCAGCAGGAGAAATTTTCACCTCGGCTGAATTGACCGATGCACTCAAAGAACCTTTTCTCGTGAGACGCCATGCCATGCCACAAGAAGTGACACAACTGGCGCTACGGTTGAAAAAAAAATACCCGGAGCTTTCACAAATTCATTCGTGCATAGAACCTAAAACACAAAAGACCTGCGAGCAATTGGCACAGCAATACATGCAACGTCAACACAGCAAAGGAATTTTTAATGCGTCCATCGTCGTGATGAACAATACCACACGCGAAATCATCGGCTACATTGCTTCTCCTGATTTTAAAGATACGGAACACGACGGACAGATCGACGGAATACAAGCTGTTCGCTCTCCAGGCAGCACATTGAAGCCATTAGTGTATGCGCAAGCTTTCGACCGCGGACTACTCACACCACACAGCATCATTGCTGATGTACCCACCGATTTCAATGGGTATACTCCGGTTAATTTTGATCAGAAATTCTATGGAAATGTCAGCGTAGAAAAAGCACTCTCCTATTCGTTGAACATTCCTGCCGTAAAAGCCTTGCAATTAGTGGGACAAAAAGAATTCATCGACTTGCTAAAGAAAGCAGGATTTCAAACGATACAAAAAAAGGCCAATCAATTGGGACCTTCTCTGATCCTTGGTGGATGCGGCGTGACGCTGGAAGAAATCACACATGCCTTTACGGCCTTTACGAATAAAGGGAAACTTATTCCCTACGCATTAGTCAAAAACCAAAAAGACAACCGCTCGGTACAATTGTTCAGTCCGGCCTCTGCGTACATGATCCATGAAATTTTATCTACCATCAGTAGACCCGATTTGCCGAATCATTTTCAAAATACGTACCGTGTACCACGCATCGCCTGGAAGACGGGTACTTCCTACGGTAGACGTGATGCATGGAGCATTGGCTATTCTAAAAATTATACCATCGGTGTTTGGATCGGAAACTTTGACGGTAAAGGAGTACCTGAATTAACGGGAGCAGACATTGCTACACCCTTGTTGTTTCAACTCTTCAACACCTTGGATTATAATGCTTCGGGAGATTGGTTTTCTAAACCCGAATCGCTTTCCTTTCGTTACATCTGTCCCGAAAGTGGATTGCTTCCAGGTGAAACCTGTGCGCATACCGTGTTGGATTATTTCATACCAAATGTTTCTACGGCAAAAAAATGTGCCCACTTGAAAACCGTTTTCATTTCATCGGATGAGAAGATGAGTTACTGCGGAAGATGTTTGCCTGAATTCGGATACATCAAAAAAAACTTTTTAAATCTGTCTCCTGAACTGGTTTCCTTTTATCAAAAAGAGCAGTTACCATTTGAAGCGATTCCTCCTCATAATATTTATTGCGAATACAGTGTCAATGCCAAACCGCCGGAAATTATTTCTCCTGTGCATCACAAAGAATACCTGATTGAAAAATTATCACCGTCAGAAATATTATTAAAAAGCCGGTGTGCATCCGATGTCAAGAAAGTGTATTGGTACATCAACAATGTATTTTACAAAGAAGCGAAAAATGGAGAAGCGGTTTTCTTCACTCCCGAAGAAGGCACCATTAAAATATCGTGTAGTGATGACAAAGGGAATAACAGCAATGTAGAGATTGATGCTGTTTTCTATTGATAAAGAAAATCACAACTTATTGATAAAGACACCGCAACATTATATCATTTTTGACCAATGTCCCATAGGGACATCATCTCTGTAACGCCAAAAACACAACCCCATGCAAGTCCCTTTAGGGACGACATCCTCCTAGCCGTTAATAACCATAACGTATTCCAGTCAGACGATATGTCGTCCCCAAAGGGACTTGACTATCCCCGCTTTTCATACCTACCGGGATGTTAGTCCCTACGGGATAAATTAAACCAGCCTTCAAGTCATCCTTTCAGAAGATTAGGAGCAACACAATAGTATAACATTGTCCATTTTGTTCCTCATTATTACTCATTATAAACTATCTTGTATGTAAGCTTGCTTCTTGAGTATTGACTACTACATGAAATGCCGAAGCAGAAAGCCTGTATCGTTTGTCAACAGGCTCATTTTAGAACTTAAAATTATTCATCCCGCTTTCTCAACTCTGGCTTTTTCTTTGTCTAATTATTAGTATGAAAAAAATTCTATGGGGTTTCTTAATCCTCCTTTTACTTTTAGCAGGAATCATTTACTACCTCAATCCTATTGTAGAGCGTCTTGCCAATAACAACATTGAATACCTGTTAGATCAAAGAGATCCTACAAGACTTTACGATTACAGCTTTACAGAAATAAAAATAGACATCTGGTCTGGCAATCTACAAATCAAAGGAGTAAAAGTAAGTCCGCGCCAAACCGTGGTGGATAGTTTTGCCCAAGCTGGTAATCCAAAACGTTTTTTACTTCAAGGTAAACTCAATGACATCCGCTTGAAAGGATTGGACATGATTCGGTTCCTGACGGAAAAGGAAGTAAGTCTTGATTCCTTCATCATCACCAATCCGGTATTGCGTGTACTCGTTAACCCTTCTGTAAAGCCCGATACATCGGGACCTTCTTTATCACGAGATCTTTTGTCGCAAAGAGTCACATACGGTGACATCCATTTTCTATTGTTGAAAAATGCATCGATCCGTTGGATCAATTCCAGTGAAGACAGCAACAGTTATTTTTCTTGTGATTCTGTTTCGTTGCTGGTAAAAGATTTACACACGGACTCCCTCATGATCAAAAGCAAACAGACGGCAAAATTTTCTGAATTGATTTTTAAAGGAAGAAACTTTGATGTCGGTTTTATTAAAGATATTATTCTTACCGCCAAAGGAATTGATTTTTCTTATAGCAAAAACACTTTGACGTTGAGTCAGGTTATTTTCAGAAACGAAGAAGACAAAAAACAGTTCACTAAAGAACAACGCTTTGAAAAAGCCTGGTACAATCTTAAAATAGATACGGTAAAAATCAACAGCAAAGACATTGGCAAGTGGGGTTACAGCGATTACCTCAAGATCGACAAGGCCACGATGATCAAGCCAGTCATCGTCGTGTACAAAGACAAGCGCAAAACCGATCCTCCATTTCATGTTAAAGCATTACCTGGTAAAGTTATCCGTGACATCAAACTTCCTTTACTGATTGATACTATCGATGTAAAAAATGGAACAGCGACTTACGAAGAGATCGTAGAAAAAGGAAAATTACCTGGAAGAATTTTCTTTACGAAAATCAATTTACATGCTTATAACTTCACCAACGTCAGATCGATTTTACATCACCGACCTGATTTTACCGTGAACGGTACAACGAGTTTTCTCAACCGCTCCACGATTGCGTTGCGATTGGATTTCCCGGTATTGGATCCTCACCAAACATTTTATGCGAAAGGACACATCACCAATGTCAAAGCAACAGACCTGAACAACATTGTGAACAATATGGCTTACGCGGAGTTTAGAGAAGGTGATATTCACAAAGTTTCTTTTGATATGGTAGGAGACGAAGAAAGTTCGCACGGCACGCTGCAGGCAGACTACACCGATTTGAAAATTGCGCTGCTCGATACCGCCAGTGTCAATAAACACAGGGCTCATTTCGAAAAACGACTGATCGGCTTGTTTGCCAATGCCGTCGTAAGAACGAATAACATGCCTGGCACCCATCATTACAAAGAAGGGAAAATCAACTTACTGCGTCCCAAAAATAAATTTGTATTGAACTACATCTGGAACAGCATCAAAGTAGGATTAATTACCATCGCTGTAGATCCAAGGCTTTCCAAAAAACTAGTGGAGAAAACCAATGAGAAGATCAAAGAGAAAGAGGGGCAACACTAGCCAAACTATTTATCCTTTTTTTACTGTTTTTATCCGTACAAGCAAACTATATGCAAGGCAAATGACGTTATAGGGGTATCGCTCCGAATGCCTAAGGTCTATCTGCAAGCACCGTTTTAGCAGAATTTATTAGATTTTTGTCGAGGAGTTGCGATAACGCTTTGACCATACAGAACATTACTTTATTTTTATATTCAAATAAAAAACTATGAATGCATCTACCCGTAATACGGTCATTCTCACTCTTCGAGTAGCAACCACGGTCTTATTTCTATTTTCTGCCGTAGCCAAACTCTATCCGATTGAAGCGTTTGAAAAGCAATTGGTAGATTTAGGTTTCGCCTCCTGGACCACTGCTCCTTATTTGAGCAGAGCCCTCATCGGGTTTGAAGCCTTTTTGGGATTGGCTTTTTTACAAAAAAATTATTTGCGCAGTTACATCATTCCTGCTACTGTGGGCTTGTTGGTGATCTTCTGCATACATTTGGGCTATACCATTTATACCACAGGAAACTCCGGCAACTGCGGTTGCTTTGGACAATTGATCAAGATGACTCCGTTGGAGGCCTTATTAAAAAACATTGCTACGTTGGGCCTACTCGGTTATTTATATCAACTGACTAAAAATTACGAAAAGAAAAACATCCTTTTGCCGGTCGTACTGCTTGGTGTCACTTACATCGGTTTGTTCGTCGCTTTTCCTTTGAAATCGTATGGTACAAATTTCAAAGAAGAAGCAATTCTTATCGATACGACACAAACGTCAACATCTGATGCTACTCCTGTTTCTAAAAATCCGGCGGATACCATTGCTACGGTCGTGGAAGAAATCATTGGTATAAACCAAACAAAAACAACGTCAACAACAAAAATAAGCAAAACAGAAAACAAAAAAGATTCTGTTACCCAAACTGTCACAAAGTCTACAGCTCTCGCCTATACTCCAAGTGTATCGATCTACGCCGGATTTAAAAATTTCAGCGACGGTGTGACCGCCAATGTGGACAAAGGCACAACGATTGTGTGCATGTTGAGTTTGGAATGCGAGCACTGTATGGAAACTGCCCGCCAGATCGGAGAACTCAGCAGAGAACAAAAAATAGCGCCCGTTTATTTTCTCTTCTTCGGAAGTCCGGGAGAATTGGATCACTTCTTCGACGTTGCAAAATGCAAGTTTCCTTATAAGATTGTAGAACCACAAGTATTCTTCCCATTGCTTGGTGATATTCCTTCGCCACCAAGAGTAAGTGTGTTGAAAGAAGGAAACATTGTGGCTGACTACGACAACGATTCATTCAGTAAAGACAAACTTAAAAAGGCAATAGAATAAGACATGATCAGTAAAATCCTGTTATACTCCCTTGCAATTGTAGTGCTGCTTTGTTCTTCCTTTAGCATATTGGAAAGGACGGAGTATCATATCAAAACCATTGTGATCGATGCCGGTCACGGTGGCAAAGACCCGGGCTGTTCGAACAGCAGTCAAAAAGAAAAACTCATTACACTGGACATTGCCATGAAGTTAGGTGAACTCTTGCAACACAACATGCCGGATGTAAAAGTAATTTATACCCGCAAAGACGATCACTTCGTAGAGCTGCACGATCGTGCAGCCATTGCCAATAAAGCCAAAGCCGACTTATTTATTTCCATACATGTGAACGCCGGTCCATCGCAATTCAAAGGCACGGAAACGTATTGCATGGGATTGCACAAAGGCGAACAAAATTTATCTGTCGCACAACGGGAGAACTCTTCTATCCTATTGGAGAAAGACCAGGCGAAACAATACGATGGCTTCGATCCCAATTCCCCCCAATCGTATATTTTATTTTCTCTGTATCAGAGTGCATACCTAGCCAACAGCACCATGCTGGCCGGCAAAATTGAAACGGAGTTCGAATCACACAACAGCCGTCATTCAAGGGGTGTGAAGCAAGCAGGATTCTTAGTACTTTGGAAAACAGCGATGCCAAGTGTGTTGGTGGAAAGTGGTTTCATCACACACGATGAAGATGCGCAATACCTTGGAACCGAAGTGGGGAAAATGGAAACCGCCTGGGGGATTTTTAGTGCGATAGAAGATTATCGGAATGAGATAGAAAATGAGTAAGTAAAAAGGGACGAGCTAGGAGGGACGAATACAGCGAACCCGTACCTCCTAGCTCGTCCCTCGTACCTTTAAAACACCACTGTCTTATTCCCACTCAACAACACCTTATCTTCCAACACCAATTTCAACGCCTGCGCCAGCACCATCTTTTCTACATCTTTCCCTGCCTTGGCCATGTCTGCCGCGTTTTGCGAATGATCTACGGGTATTACATTTTGACAAATGATTGGACCTTCGTCTAAGTGATGATTGACAAAGTGTGCCGTGGCTCCGATGATTTTTACGCCTCTGTCGTATGCTTGTTTGTAAGGTTGTGCACCAATGAAAGCAGGTAAAAAAGAATGGTGTATATTGATGACTTTGCCTTCGTAATGCTTGACAAAATCAGGCGTCAGGATGCGCATGTATTTCGCCAGCACAATACAATCCGGTGTGTATTGATCAATGGTCTGAATCATTTGCTGTTCGTGTTCCTCACGCGACAATCCATCGGCAGATACACAGTGGTAAGGAATATCAAAACGCTCCGTGAAATTTCTAAGTCGATCATAATTTCCAATCACCGCTTTCACTTCTGCGTTCCATTCTCCAAAATGATTGCGCACCAACAAATCGCCAAGGCAATGATTTTCTTTGGTGACCAACAACACCAACTTTTTCTTACGATCAGAAACCACGCTGATCCAGCTTTGATCAGGCAAAGTAACTTTCAACTCTTCCTCCAATTCTACTTCATCAATATCCCCTTCCACTTCTGTACGCATGAAAAAACGGTTGGTATCGAGGTCCACGTACTCACGGTTTTTGATGATGTTCAATTCGTTTTGATACAACACACTCGTGATTTTATAAATCAAACCTTTTTGATCGGGACAGTCAACGAGAATGGTAAGTAGTTTTTTCATAACATCTGCTTTACTTCACAATATAATTAGAAAACAGTGCAAATGCGAAGTGGTAAGCGACATGTACAGTTACATACCACTTACCACTACAGTATTAATTAATATTTCTAAATGCTATGCATCCAAAATATCAGATATGGGTTGAGTACCTACACCATCTGCAGCACTGTCTCCATAAAGGTCTTCATGAAACTTCGTCAGTGTTATTTGATAGTATGGAATAGCCCAGAGCAAGCCAATCCCCAATGTAAGAAGAGAAAGTAAAAACCAGCCAATAAAGCTGAAGCATAGCCAGAAATAGCGTGCCTTGTGGCCATTCATCAGCTGCTTACTTTTGTCAATGGCTTCTATACCTGTCATGTCAGGATTTCTTGCCAACAAATAAAACGTTTGCGAATAAGAAATGGCTGCGATGATGCCCGGTACAATCAGTGCCAATGTCCACAGCACAATAAAAACAAGCATGAGCAGATAGGCCAAAAAGGCAACCGTGAATCTATTAAATCCTGAAAATACCAGTGAGATATCAGCGTCCCTATTTTTTGAAAATTCCAATAAAAAAATTGTCATACCCAACGTCAATGGTCCCGAAATGACCAGCGAGATAATAAAACCGATACCAGGAATGACAGAAATGCAGGAAACCAGCATGACTACTAATATAGCAAGCATTGGCTTGCTCCAATTACCAGCAAGCGTTTCTAGCGCCCTGGATTTCAAAGTTTGAGATGAAGCGTTCATACGTTAAAAATTTTAGGTTACGTGTTGATTATGAAAGATAGAAGATAGAGGTTTTAAACATAGAATACAAGCCCTTCTTCTCCGTTGTTTCCGTCCATTGCAAAAATCTCCACGACATGGCTGCTTGCGGATTCCGATATCATTTCAGAATCCATTCGATGACTTCTTCCGGAGATTTACCGTTTCGTGCGCTGATTTGTTCAATCGATTCCGAAGCATCTTTCACCGTGACACCCTGCGCATGGAGCAACGATACCGCCCGTTGATAGTCGCCGTTCAAGATCTTGAAGGAAGAGGCAGCAGGCGCTTTCAGGAGTTTCATGAGCATCTCCTGTTCAAGATTGCCTTTTATTTTTCCTATCGTAATGAATGCAATGGAAATAATCAGGATCACAACGGCCGGTAAAGCAAGCATGCCTTTGCTAAAATAATTGCGTATGCTTTTCCAGTTGATCGTGATGTGTAGGACTGCAAAGAGAGCAAAGCCCAATCCCAAAAATTCATGCACAACGTTGGTATAATCATCCATCAAATGGAAGAACATAAAAATACCTGACACGCATACGATCACAAATATAAATGCCAGATAGGGTGTAACTATTTCTCGTTTTATTTTCATAGCACTATTTCATTTATAGTAATAATACCAGTTGCTATCATAATTTTTATCAAAATTTTCTTTACTGTCCAGATAAATAGCGAATGATTCACGTTTGAAATAATCAAACTCATCGTAAGGTTTTAAAACATCAAAATATTGATCGGCCCAGATTTTTTTGATCTCACTGTTATCATACTGCATTACCTGCTCATCGGTGTAAAGAAAAAATGTGGCGCCGGAAAACGCTCTTGAAATTTCCCACAAGTCTTTGTTTTCGAGTTGTTTTTTCAATTCATCAATGTGCTGCTGTGGAATATTTTGATTGGCTTCTGTTCGCGCGATGGGTTCAAAGCCACCGTAGATGACCCAAATATTTTCAGTCGGGTATTGATTGGTTATTCCTTGTTGTTCGAGTGTATGTTTAAAATAAAGTCCGATTGCCTTTTGTTTGCTTGCTTCAAAGCCAAAATGTTTATCGTTCAGGAAATATTTTTTCTCTTTTTCAAATTCAAAACAAAGTTCGAGTCTCGGACGCTTGTCCTTGTCAATCGCGTCGTATACGATGTTGATGGTTTTCACTCCGAACGTTTGATCCACCCAATCAGCCAATGGCTTGAATTCACTTTTCATAGTGGCTTCACCCAGCATGATGAATTTGGTTTCCTGGTAGTCGGAGTCGTGAGGGGTGATCATATTTTGACTTTTAGATTACAAAATAGTAGTTCGGAAGTGTATTCACAATTTGCTTTATTAAAAAAATGAGTTGATTTCTATTTATTACTTCTAAGTACCATCAAAGCCCGGGCAGAAGCCCTATGTGAAGAGACACCGATAGAGATCGGGGCCAGCTTGAGCTTAACAATATTTATACTTATAAAGCCCGCGTGAGGGATAGCAGCGGAAAGCCCACAGCGAGCAGCCAACTTCACCAATACATTAGGTACGATCCGAGCGAGGACTTGTAGCGGATAGCCCGACCCCGCTGTTGAAAAAGCCAATATTCACAACACATTTTCTAGCGGGGACACGCCCTAAATATCAAGTAGAAACGCCTTTTTACTCCTTTCCTGATCACTGACAACTGACCACTGATCACTCTCTCCCATGTTGAAAACTTTTACTTCAAAAAACGTGTTAAAAAGAGTAATTTAGTAAGATATCACGAGCACTAATGCCTGAATTTTCCCACCTCCACGTCCATTCACAATTCTCTTTGCTCGACGGTGCTGCCAGCATCGAAGGCTTAGTTGCCAAAGCCAAAGAAGACAACATGAAGGCTATAGCCTTGACCGATCACGGCAACATGTTTGGTGCGTTTAAGTTTGTAGCAGAAGCAGCAGCCAAAGGAGTCAAACCCATTGTAGGTTGTGAATTCTACATGGTGGAGGATCGTCATAAAAAATCTTTTACCAAAGAAAACAAAGACGTACGTGCACATCAATTGCTGCTAGCAAAAAATCCGGAAGGTTATAAAAACCTGGTGAAGCTTTGTTCACTGGGTTACATGGAAGGCTTGTACGGCAAGTACCCGCGTATCGATAAAGAGTTGCTGGTGAAATACCACAAAGGCTTGATCCTACCTCTTGTTGTTTAGCGGCCATCATTCCGCGTACCATCCTGAGACATGGAGAAGCCGCGGCAGAGAAAGAATTGAAATGGTGGCTGGATTTATTTGGTGAAGATTTTTACATCGAATTGCAGCGCCACGATATACCGGAACAAAATACGGTCAACTTAGTGTTGCTGGCGCTCGCAGCGAAATACGGCATCAAGGTGATTGCGTCAAACGACAGTCACTACGTCGACAAGCAGGATGCCAATGCCCATGATATTTTGTTGTGCATCAATACCGGTGAAAAACAAAGTACACCGACCAACAAAGATTTTGACGACGACGCATCTTCCAAAGGAAAACGTTTTGCGTTTTATAATA
>JAQBNU010000032.1 GCA_028288365.1 Chitinophagaceae bacterium
AATTAGCCATTGCTACACGTACGGTACCTCAAATGATCACCATCACACCACGTTGGTTGACTCATTTGTTGAATTGGATTCCGGTGGAGTCAGGTGTGTATCGTTTGAACAAAGTAACAGAAGATACCAATGTAGAAGTGGATTGTTCCGGTCGTGACGAACGCGAATTGCCACATACTTTTGTCAACTATGTAGAGAATCCACGTGAGTATAATCTAAGTGCAGTGAATACTGTGCTGGACGTGCATACCCGTGTATCGGACTTGTACAGCAAACCTTACAACCAGATCAGCGAACAATTACGCTTGACGATTGAAAGCATCAAAGAACGCCAGGAAAGTGAATTGATCAACAATAAAGAATATGGTTTGATTGCGAGTATCGCTCCTTCTCAACGCATCAAGACCCGCACAGGTGCACCTACGCCGGATGACTTGGACGAATTGATCACGAAAGTATGGAAAGAACCAGGTTTCTTTTTATTGCACCCACTGGCCATCGCGGCGTTTGGTCGTGAGTGTACACGCAAAGGCGTTCCGCCTCCAACCGTTTCTTTATTCGGTTCTCAATTCATTACCTGGAGAGGCATTCCATTGATTCCTTCTGATAAATTGCCGATTGAGAATAGTAAATCTAAAATCTTATTGTTACGCACGGGGGAAAGCCGCCAAGGTGTTGTAGGTCTTTACCAGCCTGGACTTCCGGGTGAACAGTCTCCTGGTTTGTCTGTTCGTTTCATGGGCATCAACGATAAAGCCATCGCATCTTATCTGGTGTCGCTGTATTGCTCACTGGCGGTATTGGTAGACGATGCCATTGCTGTATTGGAAGATGTTGAAATAGGTAACTACCATGAGTATAAATACTAGTTCCAACGGCTTGCCCGATACAGAGGCCCTGGAAAAACTAGCCAATGAATTGTTCGCGGCACTTCCTGGTGGATTTACTTCTGCGCTTGTTCCCGAACAAGTAACGAAGTTGCAACGTTACGATGCATTGGGAAATCAAAACGATCCGTTCAATGTGAAGGAACCGCAAACCAGTTTGCCGGATCCTCATTTTACAAATGCACAAGTACCTAAGTCTGTTGGAGGCAGTGGGATCTCACCTTCTGCCGTGACAAATGGTAATGTGTTTCAGGCAAAAGATCATCAATTGCCGGATGCACAGTTGGCAGGTACAGGCCGCATCCCGCAGTCACTGGGCGGTGTGGGCATTTCTCCTTCTGTTGTGCCACAGGAATTGAAACACGAAGACATTCCTTATGCTTCTGAACAACCGTTCGATTTAGGGAATATGAATCCATTGGGATCGTTGAGTGCTTATAACTCGGTTCCTCAGATTCCTGTTTCATCTGTTGCGCCTCTCCCTACGTCGCAGTTTTATTTTCTTTCCGAAAATCCTTCGATTCACTTCGGAGAAGAATTGTTTACTGCATCGTCTAAACCCTTTTCTCAGGAAAGTAAACATGGAATCATCGGCAACCCTTCGATAGATTTTAACCTGGTGAAAAAAGATTTTCCTATTCTTCAGGAACGTGTCAACGGCAAACCGTTGATCTGGTTGGACAATGCAGCGACAACACAAAAACCAAAATCGGTGATTGATCGCCTGACTTATTTTTACGAGCATGAAAATTCGAATATTCATCGTGCCGCACACGAACTCGCTGCGCGCGCTACAGATGCATATGAAGAAGCACGTAAAAAAGTACAGACCTTCATCAATGCCGGTTCTACGAATGAAATTGTTTTTGTACGTGGAACAACAGAAGCGATTAACCTGGTAGCTAAAAGTTGGGGTGAACAATACTTGCGTGCTGGAGATGAAATCATCATCAGTCATCTCGAACACCACGCCAACATTGTGCCTTGGCAACAACTAGCAGCGAAGAAGGACTTAAAAATAAAAGTCATTCCAGTAGACGACGACGGACAAATTTTGCTAGATGAATATGCAAAGTTGCTGAGTACAAGAACAAAACTGGTTTCCTTTACACAAGTGTCCAATGCATTAGGAACGATTACTCCGGCTAAACAAATGGTGGCTATGGCTCAACAAGCCGGTGCCAAAGTATTGGTAGATGGAGCACAGTCGGTTTCTCACATGCGTGCCGATGTGCGTGATTTGAATTGCGATTGGTTTGTGTTCTCTGGACATAAAGTATTTGGCCCTACAGGTATCGGTGTGTTGTATGGCAAGGAAGAATTGCTCAACGCCACGCAGCCCTGGCAGGGCGGGGGAAACATGATCAAAGATGTTACCTTCGAACACACAGAATACCATGATGCACCAGGTCGCTTCGAAGCAGGTACAGGAAACATCGCCGATGCCGTAGGTTTAGGTGCTGCCATTGATTACGTTAATCGCTACGGCATCGAAGCCATCAGTCAATACGAACATTATTTGTTGGTGTATGCTACGGGACTTCTTAAACAAGTTCCCGGTTTACGATTGATCGGCACGGCCAAAGACAAGGCGAGTGTGCTTTCTTTTGTACTCGATGGTTTTCGCACGGAAGAAGTGGGTGCGGCATTGAACAAAGAAGGCATTGCTGTACGCTCCGGTCATCACTGCGCACAGCCGATCCTGAGACGATTCGGTTTGGAAGCCACAGTTAGACCTTCACTTGCCTTTTACAATACCTGTTCGGATATCGATGTGTTGGTAGACACCTTGCATCGATTGAAGAAAGGACAGTTGAATAGACTTATACAAGTGATCAAATAAAACTGAAATGGAGAGTTGTTGAATCAAGCAACTCTCCATTCTAAAATGTAAAGAAATGAAAAATCACAGCACGCAACCACTCATCAATCTTCTCCGCGAAACACACCATGCGGAATGGGAAGCTACGCCTTCTTCGCAGGATGCCATCAGTTGGTTGACGGACCTGGTGCAGTTTTTATTTCCGAGCAATCATTTGCCGAAGTCTTCTTCTTACGAAGGCATTCTGAAAAAAAATCAAATCGATCTGGAAAATATTTTGTTGAGTTACCTTGATCCCAAAGAAACAGATATAGAAGGTACCGTAGAATCGTTTTATGATTCTCTTGGTTCGATCTATGAAAATTTACGTTTGGATGCGAACAAGATTTTCGCCTACGATCCTGCGGCAACCAGCGTCAATGAAGTGATTGTATCGTATCCCGGATTTTATGCCATTGCAGTATATCGCATTGCCAATAAACTGACACGGCTAAATGTTCCTGTACTGCCACGCATCATCAGTGAATATGCGCACGGTAAGACAGGTGTCGACATTCATCCCAACGCTACGATTGGCGTACCCTTCATGATCGATCATGCAACAGGTATCGTGATCGGTGCGACAAGTGTTATCGGAAACAACGTGATCATCTACCAAGGCGTCACGCTCGGTGCGTTGTTTGTGGCCAAAGAATTATCCGATACCAAAAGACATCCTACAGTAAAAGACAATGTAGTCATCTACGCCCGTACCACGATACTAGGTGGCAACACCGTGATCGGTGAAAACAGCATCATCGGTGGAAGTGTATTTTTAACAAAAAGTGTAGAACCCAATTCGCAAGTGTTTAATACCCATCAATTGAGAATTACGTCTAAGACGTATTCGTTGGATAGTACGGAGTTTAATGTGTGAAAATGTATTGCCAATAAAAAAGGCCGCTTGATATTCAAGCGGCCTTTTTTATTTTTTCAACTTTTCATAATTGTCAATAAAGTCAGCAACCTGATCGATGGTAATTCGTTTGGCGATTATTTTTTTATTGGCATCCAATACATACATCACCGGCGTGCTGTAAATGTCGTAAGCCGTTTTAAACTCTGTATGATTATGCGAATCGCGCACGTTGAACCATGCTGGATCTGATAATTTTTTATCGCGGATAAATTTCAGCCATCCATCGTCCTTTCGTTCGATGTTGGCGGCATACACTGCCACTCCTTTTGGTTTTAATTTAGCCAGTAAGTCAAATAACTTAGGCACTTCTTTCTGACAATGTCCGCAATTGGAATCCCAGAAAAAGACCAGTGTGTACTTGGCTTGTACTTTATGTAGCTGCACGTATTTGCCCGTGCTGTCTGCCATGTAGAGCTCCGGTGCTTTTTTTCCGATGAGCAAGGGATCCAGGATATCCGTACGCTCTTTGATTTTGTCCAGCACTTCTTTAGTGGCCCACGGACATTTCCCTTTTTCATAATAATTTTTTCCCATGTGCACAAACACGGCATCCATGCCCATGATCTCCGAGGTTTCGTATTTATATGTCATCGTGCGCACCAGGTATTCGTAGGTGTCTTTGGAGTTCACAACTTTCACCAATACCCCATCCAATTCTTTGATGATGGAATCAGGAGCTTGTGTTACCAAATCCTTGAAGTAGCGATCGATCTTAGGAGCCAATACCGGCGTGCGAATCAGACGGTCATCGCTAAAGTTAACTTTGTCGAAGAAATGTGCTTTGTAATAACGGTACATGAACATAGAATCCAGTTGTCCGTTTTCTTTTTTAGGAATCTCCGGAAATTGGACTTCTTCGGAAGCATCAAGAATGCTGGTGAATAAACTTTTAGCATTGGTTTGTTTAAATGTTTTGATGAAGTCGGTCATCTGCACATCAATTTGCTTGATGGCTTCTGTCGTTTTGTCCTTCAGCGCAGGATCAAGCTTTGCTTTGGCATTGATAGAATCGACTTTTTCTTTTTGACGGATGTAAAATTGTTGGTATTCGTAAAAGCCTTTATTGTCAGGAGAGTTTTTAACGATCATGTACTTAGCAAAGTTGCTGGTGTCGCTTTCCATAAAAAAGGTTTGATTGGAAACCAGGACATCAAAAAATTTCTGACCAGGCAACAACACAAAATACATACCTTCTGGTAACGCTTCTTTTCCTTCGAATACAAATACTCCTTTCGCTTCAGCTACCGCGGTGTCTTGGTAGTAGCGCTTGTCACCGTAGTACCGGCAAAGGAAGATGCTGTCAGCGGCATTTGTTCCTTTTATTTTGAAAGAGATCTTATAACCTTCTTTCCCAATTTCTTTTTCGTGTGTACGATAGGTAAAACCGAATAGAGCAATGGTACCTATAACCAATACCAATGTTCCTGCTATTTTCTGTTTCATTGTTAAAGTATTGTTTGACTTAAAATAAATAATATAATTGTATGTGTGATGCGTTTGACTTAGTGTTTCAGTTGAATCTTCTCGTAGCTGTCAAGAAATTCAGGGAGCTGCTCGATGGTAATGCGTTTGGCAATTATTTTTTTGTTTTCATCTAATACATACATCACTGGTGTGCTGTACACGTCGTAAGTGATTTTGTAATTGGTATGGTTGTGTGAATCTCTCATATTGAACCATGCCGGATCTGATAATTTTTTATCACGGACAAATTTCAACCAGCCATCGTCTTTTTGTTCAAGATTGGCCGCATAAACTGCGACTCCTTTTGGTTTTAATTTAGGCATCAAGCCAAATAATTTAGGTACATCTTTCTGACAATGTCCGCAATTGGAATCCCAGAAAAAGAGGATGAGGTATTTAGCTTTCACACTGTGCAATTGTACATACTTACCAGTAGTATCGGTATAATATAAGTTGGGAGCCTTCTTACCTAAAAGCAAAGGATCCAAAATGTCCGTACGCTCTTTGATTTTATCCAGCACCTCTTTAGTGGCCCACGGGCATTTTCCTTTTTCATAATAATTTTTGCCCATGTGTACAAACACCGCATCCATTCCCATGATTTCAGAGGTTTCGTATTTATAAGTCATGGTGCGCACCAGGTATTCATAAGTGTCTTTGGCGTTCACAACTTTGGCCAACAGTGCATCCAATTCTTTGATGATGGAATCGGGAGATTGTGCAACTAAATCTTTAAAGTAACGGTCGATCTTGGGAGCCAACACTGGCGTGCGGATCAGGCGATCATCTGCGAAGTTGACTTTGTCGAAGAAGTGCGCTTTGTAATAACGGTACATGAAGGTAGAATCCAGTTGTCCGTTTTCCTTTTTAGGAATCTCAGGAAACTGAACTTCTTCAGAAGCATTGAGAATGCTAGTGAATAAACTTTTAGAATGAGTTTGTTTGAAAGTTTTGATGAAGTCGATCATCTGCACATCAATTTGTTTGATGGCTTCTGTTGTCTTGTCTTTTAAGGCCGGATCAAGCTTTGCTTTGGCATTGATGGAATCTACTTTTTCTTTTTGACGGATGTAAAATTGCTGGTATTCGTAAAAGCTTTTATTGTCAGGAGAATTTTTAACGACCATGTACTTAGCAAAGTTGCTGGTGTCGCTTTCCATAGAAAAGGTTTGATTGGAAACCAGGATGTCAAAAAATTTCTGACCCGGTAACAATACAAAGTACATGCCCTCGGGTAACGCTTCTTTTCCTTCAAATACAAATGTGCCTTTTGCTTCAGCGATAGCCGTGTCCTGATAGTAGCGTTTGTCGCCGTAATAGCGACACAGGAAGATGCTGTCAGCAGCGCTCGTTCCTTTTATTTTAAAAGAGATCTTATAACCTTCTTTGTCGTGGGATCTATACGTAAAACTAAAAAGAGCTATAGCACTTATGAATAACCCTAACGTCCATACTACGCTTTGCTTCCTCATGATGGTGTTGACTTATGTATATAAGAGCAATGCCAGTCAGGACTGGCATTGCTCGATGAATTAAAATTTAAATAAACTTTTTGCTTTTTTCTCTATTTCGTCTTGTGCCTGTTTTTTCAATTGCTCTTCCTGCTCTTTTTCTTTGGCTTCCAGTTCGGCTTTTGCTTTTTGCACTTCTGCGTTATTATCCAATTGATTTTTGATTTCAGTTTTTGCTGCTTCTTTTGCTTTCTCTGCGACAGGTTTATTTTCTTCGCCATCAGAAGATGCAGATGTACTGCCCAGACGTACTTTAGGATTGTCTACGGTGCCTGTTACATTCAGATTCATCTTCACAGATTTTGGCGCACTTATTTTTGTTCCCGTCAGGTTGGAGAGCGCATCTCCCGCTGCAGTGCCCAATGCACCGGTCGGTACATCCATCTTCACCAGGTAATCCATATCGCCTTCCAGTTTATTTTTACCGGAGATGTTCATCTTGATATCACCAGCATTCACATCAAATGGATCAAGAATAACGCTTCCGTCAACGATGGTAAAGTTTACTTTGACATTGTTCAATGATAAAGGACTCAATTCTTTGGTTTTCGTTACAGAAGCCAGACCATCCAGTACCTTGCTGTTGGCGAGCTGTGCAGAAGGAATGTTCAATACACCATGACCGTTCATGGTATTGTAAATCGGATTCATGCCCTGATCCAGACTTCCTGAAGCCAGCAATTGCATGTCCATTTTGCCTTCTATGTTTTTAGAAACAGCGGCAAGTTTCTTCACGGTGTTGAATGTTTTGTAGGCTTCTTTGAAAGACAATTGCTGAATGTTCAGATCCATTGCGTATTTCGGATCCTTCATGTTCTGTGTATTGTATGCCATATCGATGTTGAACTTTCCACCTAAGGTCTGGAAGTTGAGGTCATGCAATTTCAATATGCCGTCTTTGATCAATACTCCCCCAGCGAAATTTTGTAAGTCGAGATTGGTATACAATACGTCTGTTACATTGGCAAGGAAAGTGAAGTCCAGGTTCTTCGGAACTTCTACAACCGCCATGGTAGAAGCCGCAGTATCTGTGGTAGCAGGCGTTTCGTCTTCTGTCATCCATTCGTTGACATCTAATTTTTTACCGCTGTAATTCAACACTCCACGTAGGGTAGAATCTTTACCGCCAAATACATAACCCATGTAGTTGGCAAAGAAACCATTCACCACATAATCACTTTTACCGGCAAAGCCTGACATGTTTTCAATGTTCATTTTATCAGGAGTGAAAGAGAACTTCGCCTGGTTGATGGATGCACCTTGTTTGAAATCAGTGGCAGCATAGGTCAGCTTGTCAATGCTCATGGTGCCTGATGTGGCGGTGTTCTGATAATGTCCTGCTTCTACATCAGACATGACACCTTTCGTTGTGATGTCCGCGTTGATGCGTCCAGTCAGCGTCGTGTTCGCGATCGGATAGATCTTTGTCATCTTCGCCAGATCGATGATGCCTTTTATCGTGGCTTCGTAACGAATGTTTTCAAGGTTCTGTACTTTGGCATTGGCTTCAAATTTTTCGTTGTCCAGCAACATGTGGAAACGGGAAAGATGAATCACGGTGTTGACCATGTCACCAGGGCTTTGTACCGTAGTGGTTAAGAATACTTGTTCCAAGGGCAAAGGAAATTCTTTGCTCTTTACATAGCCGTTGTCGATAGAGAAGAGCCCGTCTACAACCGGCATCAGTTTAAGTGAGTCGCTGTATTTACCTTTCGCTTTGATATCGGCAGAAAGCATTCCTTTTACTTGCGTACCTTCTACAGGAAACACTTTGGTGATTTCTTCCAGGTTAATTTTTGTTAACAGGTTTGCATCCAAATCAATCGGATCAATACCTACCGAGTGCAACCTGGCGTCCATCGGCATGTTACCCATGTCTAGGTGAAACTTTTTCAAGTCAACAACAATGTGATCCAACACGCCGTCTTTGTCGTCTACTGTCAAATCGATGGTTACATTTTTCACACCACTCGGAAGATCCGGGTATTGCAATGTTCCGTCTTTCACCAACAAGGTCAAACCGAAACCTGGCAGTTGATTGCCTTTCATGATGCCTTTTACATAACCGTTGAAAGCCAGTGTGCCGTCTGTTTTAATTTTGTCATAGTCTTTGGTGTATACCGCAGGTACAAGAGAAAGTAAATTTTTAAATCCTGTTTCTTTGGCTGCGTAAGTGATGTCGTACACCATGCTGCTGTCTGCAGGCATAGCGAGTGAACCGTCAAAGCCAAATTTAAAATCGTTGATCGCAAATTGATTGTCCATGAAGGTGTATTTCGATTCTTTCATGTTGATGTTCATCTTCGCTTTCGCTTCAATCGTTTGATTGTTGAGGTAAGTGACACCGGCAAACTTCACAAATGTTTTTTCAATGTTGGTGTAAGTATCCAAGTCGTATACATCGGCATTGATGTCACCGCTTCCTTCGTGGTTGAAGTTGACCATCTTCGCATACACGGGCATCGTTTTGTCGTCGTAGATGATGAGCGCATCGGTAATTTTCCATTTTTCTATTTTCAAGGATAGCGTAGAAGCGGATGTGTCTTCGGGTGTAGGAGCAGATGTAGTATCAGGGAAGGTAAGGGTAGACCAACTCATCACACCGCTTGTATCCACCAGCGTCACGATCATGGGTTTCACCAGGTATACACCTTTGATATCCATTTGAGAACCGGTGATCACACTCATCAAATTCAGTTCGAGTTTAAATTCATCTGCTGTGAAAAGCGTATCGCCTTTAAATTGTTCAGCATTCGATACAAGTCCGATGCCGCCTATGGATACTGTAAGGTTAGGGAAGTGACTGAATACCGTCAGACTAAAACGATCGGCATCGTACCATACTTTTCCATTTATGTTTTTGGCCAACTGTTCGTCAACAGCAGCTCTGATTTTATCTTTGAACAGAAACGGTGCTACGGCCAATGCAACGAGCAGAAAGACGATCACACCAAGGGTTATCAATAGGGCTTTTTTCATAAGAGTTTGTTTGTTTGCTTTTCAAAATGATCTGTTTGCGGAGATCAAAAGGATGTATGCGTGAATGCATCTCCTAAAATAAAAGGATCTGCCGACTTGTTCAACTAATTTGACTGAAATCTGGTTGAAGGTAGTTAAAGGTTTGATAGCGATCGATGTTATGCAGAAGAATGGTTTATATAAGATATATGCGGTTGAAGTTTTAAAGGTGGATCTTGATAACAAAGGGGTTTATGAAAATCAGTCATTGGGCGTGCCCCTTCGGGTCGGGCTTTCCGCTACAAGTCCTCACTACGCTTCGTTCCGGGCTTTTCGCTGCAATCCCTCACGCAGATGCTTTATCATCTTAAAAATTAGTTATTACCACTCGCGTTCGGGATTGAGTGGAAAGCCCGAAGCGCGTGGGTTTGCGGGTAGGCGGACTTGGAGCGATCCCGAAGCTTCGGGAGGCCCGAAGGGAAACGTCCTTAATAAATGTATTCCCTAAAATATCATATATGAGAAAAAGAAAATTTAGGATAATAGTACTCAACTGACACATGGAAGTCGTCTTTCATCTAAAAATCAACCCTTATAAAACTTCCGCACCAACTCTTCTATCTTCTCTGTTTCAATTAAAAAACCATCGTGTCCGTAAAACGAATCGATCTCTTCGTACACCGCATGAGGCATGTGATCGGCGAGGTATTTTTGTTCCGACACAGGAAAAAGTATATCCGATGAAATGCCGATGACCAGTGTGTTGTTTTTGATTTCTTTCAATGTTTTTTCTACACTGCCTCTGCCTCTGCCTACATTGTGTGAATCCATGGCTTTGGTGAGGTACCAGTAAGAATGACTGCTGAATCGGTTCACCAGCTTTTCTCCCTGGTAGTTTTGATACGAACTCGCTTTGTAATGATCTATTTTGTTCAGGTCATCTTCTGACTGTGAACGGTCGTAGGTCTCATAGCCTCTGTAAGAAAGCAAAGCAATGGCTCTCGCAGCCTTCAGTCCTGCTATGCCGGCGTTCGGATGGTGTTGATTCCAGGTAGGATCTGCTTTGATGGCAAGGCGCTGTGATTCATTGAAGGCAATGCCCCAGGCAGAATGTCTGGCATTAGTGGCTAGCATGATGACATGATCAAACAGTTGCGGATGACTGATCGTCCACTCCAAAACCTGCATGCCTCCTAGTGATCCGCCGATCAGCGTATGTATGTGTTGTATCCCTAAATGTTTGCGAAGCAATTCGTGTGCCAGCACCATGTCGCGTATCGTCACTTGAGGAAATTCCCAGAAATAGGTTTTGTCTTGTTGGTTATTTTTAGAAGCGGGACCCGTTGTGCCGTAACAGGAAGAAAGCACATTGGCACACACAATGAAATGCGTAGCAGGATTGTAGAAGCGTCCTTCTCCTACCAGGCCAGGCCACCATTCTGCCGGGTCGGCATTCGCCGTGAGTGCATGACAGATCCAGATGACATTCGAACCGTCTGGAGCCAACGTCCCATAAGTGGTATAAGCAATGGAGATGTCTTCCAGTTGTTCACCGGATTCCAGTATGAGTTTTCCTTTATGTTGGTAGATGCTTTCCTTCATGAACTAAAAAGATAAAGGAATCACGTTACACAACACCGCAGTGCAACAACATGGAAAATGAAATAAGTACAAATTGGATATTGTCATCATCATCAATTTATATGCTCCCGTTTTATTTACAGGATAGGAATTAGCACCTTTCGTTAGCAGGTTGCTAGGGGTTCATAGAGCCTATTCTCTCCCCCCTTCTTTATAAACCAATGTGGCCCCGTAAGAGCGATTGATTTTTATGAGCCACAAAAATAGACCAGGATCGCTAAAAAACAAAATATATTGACAATACTTCTCTGCGATTCGATGAAATAAGGTTACATCTTAGTATCCGTGGGACATATAAGAAAAAAGATATGATGGCATTTTTAGTTTTGTTGCTCGTGATGATCGGTCTTTTGATAGAACGCAAAAAACTTATTGCCCGGAAGCCGGGTAGATGATGAGTTGATGCCTGAAAGCCCACACCCACCTGATGCTGTAGCTTTTGTAGCCTGCACGCTCGAGTAGGCTGATCCATTCTTTTTTCTTAAATCCTTTGGCAACAGAAAGTGCCGCATCATTTTTTACTAAATACGATTTGGAAAAAAATCGGGTCAACCATAAAATCGAGTAATAAGCTAGTGGATGACGATGCAGGTCATTGATGATAAGGGCTACACGGGTATTTTGTTTTAGCTTTTGCAACAAAGAAATCAATTCATCTTCGGAAAAATGGTGCAGAAAAAGAGAAGCGTGTATAATGTCATATACAACGGGCAAAGGTTCCTCCAATATATTCTGACAAATGATCCGGACGTTAGCCTCTGAACGGCAATGTTGGCGGGCATAGTCAGCGATGAAAGGGTTGGCATCGAAACCTGTAAAGTCTACGCTGTAGTTGTGTTGTTTAAAAACTCGATTTAGTTTCAGCATCAGGTCACCGCTGCCGCAACCTATATCGGCTACTTCCCAGAATTTTTTGTGGGGACCCGTTTTCAATACCTTGTCTAGTGCTCTCACAGAAATGCTGTTTCCTCCCAACAATGTATTGATGATATCCAGCTCTTTAAGGTTCTGACTCACTGCGTCTCCCGAGCATTGTAAATCATCTAAAATTTCTTTCGCCAGATCTCTGGTACGGAGTGTCTTCATTTTATTGGAATTAAATTTCTGTTAACAAGGGAAAGCCTTATTTTAGCTAAAATTATTCATTTTGAGGCCTTTTGTATAGGTTTCTTAACATTGGCTTAACATTGGAGAGCTACCTTGCGGTTCTCAAAAGTGTAACAACAAAGGTATGATAAAAAACAGTTTGGTACTCGCTTTCGCTGCGGGGGTATTTTTTTCTTGCGGAGGTTCTTCTGATAAACAAACAACAAGTACAGAAACGAAAAAATACGAAGGCGATAACACCCTGAAGATTGATGGATCAAGTACCGTATATCCTATTTCAGAAGCGCTGGCAGAAGAGTTCCGTGAAGTGGCTGCAGATGCCCGCATTACGGTAGGTTTATCCGGTACAGGCGGTGGTTTCAAAAAATTTGTACGTTCAGAACTCGATCTTACAGGGGCTTCCAGACCGATTACCGCATCAGAAGATTCAGCGGCCAAAGCAAACGGTGTAGAGTATTTTGAAATTCCAGTGGCTTACGATGGCCTTGTAGTGGTTGTGCATCCGGGCAATGACTGGGTGAAAAGCATCACGGTAAGTGAATTGAAAAAAATATGGGAACCTTCGGCACAAGGAAAAATTTTACGCTGGAACCAAATTCGTCCGGAATGGCCCAACCAAGAGATTCACCTGTTTGGCGCGGGAACTGAATCAGGTACCTTTGATTATTTTACCGATGCTATAGTAGGTAAAGCCAAATCATGCAGAGGAGATTATACAGCCAGCGAAGACGACAACGTATTGGTGCAGGGTGTATCAACAGATAAATTATCTTTAGGTTTCTTTGGTTTCGCATACTACAGCGAAAACCAGGACCGTTTGAAATTGCTTCCGATTGATGACCAAAACGACGCTAACGGAAAAGGAGCGATCGCTCCAAGTGCAGCAACCATACTGGATGCCACATACCAACCACTTTCTCGTCCGTTGTTTATCTATGCGACTAAAAAAGCATACGACAGAGCATTGGGTAAAGACTTTCTGACCTTCCTTGTGGATGAGTCTCCTAAGCTTGTTCCTGAAACCGGCTACATTCCATTCGATGCAGAGACTTACAAATTGGTGAAAGACCGTCTGGTCGCTGGGAAGACGGGTTCTATTTTCCTGAAGTTGAAAAGTACAGTGGGTGTTGATCTGAAAGCAGAGCTCAAAAAATAATCATGCGTAAAGGCGAAAAAATAATAGAGGCATTCCTTTTTGGATGCAGTGCGTTGACGTTGCTGACAACTGTCGGCATCATCCTCGTACTGTCTTTTGAAACCATCGGGTTTTTCAAAGATGTATCTCTCATTGAGTTTTTGACCGATACCGAATGGACACCGTTATTCAGTAACAAACGTTTTGGTATCATGCCTTTGCTGGCAGGCACTTTTCTAGTGACGGGAATCTCGCTGGTTGTAGCGGTACCACTGGGATTGCTCATTGCCATTTACCTGAGCGAATATGCTCCGGTGTGGTTTCGTGATGTGGTAAAACCGATTCTTGAAATACTCGCAGCTATTCCAACCGTGGTATACGGTTACTTCGCTTTGGTCTATGTGACACCCTGGCTGCAAAGTCTTTTCCCCGATCAGATCGGAGGCTTCAATGCCCTGTCACCAGGCATCGTGATGGGCATCATGATTCTTCCACTTATCTCTTCATTGAGTGAAGATGCATTATTCGCCGTACCCAAATCACTAAAAGAAGGTTCATTTGGAATGGGTGCTACCAAATTGCAAACCGTAAGACATGTATTGATTCCTGCGGCCTTCTC
>JAQBNU010000045.1 GCA_028288365.1 Chitinophagaceae bacterium
CATCCTTATTATAAACAATCTATGGAAGTAGGAGCAGCACTGGCACGCATGGGTTTTACTGTAATGACAGGTGGTGGTCCAGGTGTTATGGAAGCTGCTAACAGAGGGGCAAAAGAAGCGGGTGGATATTCAGTAGGTTGTAATATCATTTTACCAATGGAACAATATTCTAATAAATACCTGGACAAGAGTGTTGACATCAAATTCTTTTTCGTCAGAAAAGTATTATTAAGTAAGTACTCTTATGCTTTCGTTTGTATGCCTGGCGGAATGGGCACTATGGATGAAATGTTTGAAGCGGTAACACTGGTACAAACCAATAAAATGGAACGCTTCCCAATTGTATTGTTTGGAAAAACCTATTATAAAAAATTGTATGATCACATTTTGCACATGGTGGATGAAGGGACAGTTTCTGCGCATGACCTCGACTTATTTTTATATACTGACTCGGTAGAGGAAATGGTGCATTATTTGGAAACCTTTGCGGTACAGAAGTTTGGCTTGAAAAAGAAAAAACATGTATTGCCATTTAGTTGGTTAGGTGAGAAAAAAAGTGCGTAATTGTAATACATTATAAACCTCAGCACAAATGAAAAAACAACTGTTAGCTATGGCGTTTGCCTGTCTGGTTCTTACACTGGGCGCTTGCTCTAAGAGCACTAAAGATACATTACAAGGTTCATGGTCCGTGGCAAGACTAACGATGGCAGGAGCTGCACAGGATCCCGAATTATTTGGCCCTTTTGTATACGAGTTGAACAAAGATGGTTCTTATAACTATGTAGAAGGAGAAAAGAAAGAAGCAGGGAAATGGTCTGTGTCAGAAGATCAGAAGCAATTGAAATTTGAACCTGCTTCCGGAGAAAAATACACCAAGGACATCAAGTCTGCGTCTAAAGATTCTGTGGTATTAAGCTTCAAGTCTTTTACGATGGATGTGCATCATACGCTGGTACCGGCAGCTAAGTAATCAATAAACAAGCAGTGGTTGACTGACCACTGCTTGTTTATATAAAGAGAGGATAAATTTTTAGGATTAGCGACCACTATCAACTCTTACCCGACCACTTTTCTATTTGCTTAATCATTCTTTCCCAAATCTCTTTCTCCTGCCATCTGTTTACATCAATCGTTGCGTCTTGCATCAATTGATCCATGACGCGTTGATTTTTTTGTCCTCTTAGGAAAGCTTCGTGATAAGGCGTATCAGAAAAAGTGACTTCACTATAAAGTGTTTTCCATTGATCCGGAAAAGCTTTTGTTAATGCTGACTCGATCTTTTTTTGCAATATAAAACGTTCATCTGCTACCAGATCTCTCATTTCTATAAAGTTGTCCATCGCTAATCGAGCAATGGCATCCGTGTCTTTTTTCCTGGTGGAAGCAAAAGAGCTGAAGGCACGGGAGAAGTCATCGTGATGGATAGACAATAGTTCATCCAATAAACGACAATCTTCGAAGCCAGCATTCATGCCTTGTCCATAGAATGGTACAATGCCATGTGCCGCATCGCCTATCAAAAGCCAGCTGTCAAAGGCCCATCGATCGGTAAATACATTAGCCAGAGAAGAGGTAGGATGAGCAAAATATTGTGCCGGCAAATTGGGAAGTAATGGAAGTGTATCTGGGAAATGCGTATTGAAGAAGTTTGTTACCGATTGATCATCTTTCAATTCCTGAAAAGAAAGAGCTTCATCTGCAAAGGGAAGAAATAAGGTGCCGGTATAACTGCCGTCAAAATTAGGCAAAGCAATGAGCATGTATTGTCCTCTTGGCCAGATGTGCAGTGCCGTTTGCATGTGCAACAACATTCCTTTTTCAATAGGAATATCGAGCTCTTTGTAACCGTGATCAATTTTTTCCAGAGTAGAGCGACAAAGGTATTGTTGTTCCAAAGAGAGTCGAACCTTGGAAAATACACCGTCAGCTGCGCAGAGAACAGGAGCAGTTAATACCATTTGTTTTCCATCATGTAGCACCTGAATGGTTCTGGAAGAAAAATCGGTGGCTTCGATGTGGTGTTCAAATAGAAATTCTACACCTTGTTTCTCTGCTTGCTCAATCAGACAATTATTAAGACCTGATCGCGAAACAGAATAGATGCATTCATTCGTGCTGCTGTAGGGCAAAAAAGATAACTGTCCTGATTCGTTATGCATTTGCCTGCCATACATCGGTACCGCTTCAGCAAGTATATGTTTAGGAAGATCAATATGTGCAGCTTCCAGAGCCCTTAATCCACGATGACTGAGAGCTAGGTTAATGGATCGGCCTTCGTTGTGGCCATGATTTCTTGGATCGGATCTTTTTTCCAGGACCTGAACGCGATGCCCTCTTTTAGCAAGAAAAATAGCCAGCAAAGAGCCTACTAATCCTGCACCTGCAATCAGTATGGATGGTTGTTTATTTTCCATATCTACAGGCGAAGGTATGCTCTTTTGCATAGAGCATCAGCGACACGAAATATTTCTGCGTAACTATTGTACAAAGGCACCGGTGTTAAACGAATGACATCCGGTTCTCTCCAATCGCCAATGATTTCTTCTTTCTCTAACTCAGAAAAAAGTCGTTTGCCTTTTTTATCGTGTATTTGCAAAGACAATTGACAACCTCTGGAGTCTTCATCCATCGGGGTAAGTATACTAAAAGAGTAATTTCTTTTTTCTTTTTTTTCACTGGCTCCAAGCGCTGTCAAGCAGTTTATAAAAAATGCGCCCATCCTTTTCCCTTTTTTGAAAAGGCGATCAAGGCCTGCTTCTTTAAAGAGTAATAGTGATACACGCTGTGCTGCCAGGTTGAAAACGGGTGCATTACTCAGCTGCCAGCCTTCGGCATTGGGTATGGCTTTGAAGCCGGGCTTCATGTCGAAGCGTTTCTTTTCATCATGCCCCCACCAACCTGCCATGCGCGGCAGTGTAGTATCTTTCGCATGGTCTTCGTGTATAAACAATCCTCCTGCAGCACCTGGTCCTGAATTCAAATATTTATAAGTACACCATACCGCAAAGTCTACTTTCCATGCGTGTAACTTCAGCGGTACGTTGCCAATGGCGTGCGCAAGGTCAAAGCCTGCAAGCGCACCTACGTGATGTGCGGCCTTTGTTATTTTTTTTATATCGAGGAATGTACCAGAATAATAGTTGACGCCACCCAATAAAACCAATGCCAACCGATCGCCTAATTTGTCAATGGCTTTCACGATACTTTTGCTATCGAGGGATTCAACAACGCATAGACAGGTGGCAGGATCTAGTCCACGAAGTTTGATCAGCGATTCTAAAGCGTATACATCAGAAGAAAAGGCCTGTGCTTCATAGAGAATAACGAAACGGGTTTTTGTTGGTCTGTAAAAACTGGCTAAGGCCAAATGCAGGTTAACGGTGAGGCTGTTCATCGCTACGACTTCCATTGGCTTTGCTCCGCAAAGAGGAGCAAGCAGTTTGCTAAAAGGTTTGTGATAATCCACCCAGGGATGTTGTGCTTTCCAATGTCCTTCTACTCCCCACAATGCCCAGTCTTTGCACTCCTGCGCAAAGGCCTGTTCAACGCCTTTAGGCATGAGGCCCAGGGAGTTTCCACAAAAATAAATAGAGTTTTTGCCTAAGAGTTGAGGATAATGAAAGCGTGCGCGAAATTTTTTCAATGCATCTGCTTTATCCAGTGCAGTGGATTGTTTGGATAGCGCGGCACGTTGTATAGCGGTTGGCATTTTAATTTGTTTTTTGCGGAGACTCCATCACTGTCCCGCACGTTTTGCACGTACGAAGTTCTATAGAGCTGTAAAACTTATTCATCACAATCGGCAGTTCTTTCACGATGTCTGTGAGGCCAATAAATTCTTCGCAAAGTTTGTTATGACATTTTTCACAATACCAGATGAAGCCGTCTTTCTCTCCGTTTCTACGGTTGCGTTCGATCACCAAACCTATCGTATTGGGAGGTCTTTGGGGGCAATGTGGTACTTTTGGAGAAAGAAGGTACATGTCTCCTTCACGCAAGTGAACATCTACAAATTTGCCATCTTCCAATATGCGTATGTTGATCTCTCCTTCGAGTTGATAAAATAATTCTTCGCTTTCATTGTAATGAAAATCTTTTCGCGCGTTTGGTCCGCCAACGACCATGACAATGAAATCTTCATTGCCTTTATATACTTGTTGATTCCCAACAGGAGGCTTGAGCAGGTGCCTGTTGGACTCAATCCAGGATTTAAGATTAAATGGTTTCATCATGTTATAAAATTAAGAAAAGATCTGAAGATGGAAGTGTTTTTCTAAAAAGATTGGAAGTAGTCTAAACGGTGTATCACTTGATCTGATGAAGCTTTTGAAGAGACAACTGTTTATAGAGAGAAATAATTCCCCAGTGTCTTCGAAAGGCTCTATTTTACAGTTTGTTGAAAAACGAATATTTATTTTTTATGTTCCAACAGGGCAATTTTTAATTGTGTTTTCTAAAAATGAAACGATGAATTGCTTATCTTAATTCCCGCAAAACAAATTCAAACTAAATTAAATAAACACAATGAAAAAATTAATGAACTATGCTTCGCTGTTTTTAATGACAGCCATCGCGGTTTTATCTTCTTGCAGTAAGAAGAACGATCCTACACCCGATTCTAATCCCAATGCAAAAGTTTTTGAAACAAAAATGTATGCAACAAATTATGGTAGTACCGGAGATGCTATTGTTGTCGGTACAGTAAGTACAACAGACACTACTGTAAAATTAAGATTGAATGTCAATCATACCGGCACGAATAATCTCAGCAAAATTTTTATCATGAAGTCAGTTGACAATGGAGCATTCACTCCACTGATTTCTCCTAATGTCAGCGCAATTACTAATTCCTATGGAACATTTGCTGTAAATAGTAGTTATACTTTTGATGTTCCTTCAGGAACAAAAAGCTTTATACTAGATCTACCCGTAGCAGTAAGAACTTCGGCGGCTACGACAGCTACAGACGTATATCAAATTTGGGTTACGGATGGTGCCGGTGCATTTTCTAAACCAGGTAAAAACAGAGTTTTAGGACTTGCTACTATTACCTTGAAATATTCTGAAGCAGCTTCTTCTTCTACATTTGCAACAGCTACAGTAGATGTCGGAAGTCAGTCATCTGCAGATTATGGAAGTTTCATCGTTACTTCAGGCCAGGTATCCTCTTTAATTACTTCTGACTACAATGACTCTCCGGGTTCTGCAGATATCCGATTTGTCACGTTAAATGGATCTGGTAAAAAAGATAACACTACCAGCACTATTTATTTCTACTCACCAGCGAATGTTGGAGATGCTAACCCTGCTGGTGATGGCTCAGCAGATTTTACTGTATTCACCAATTCGGATCCATTGTTGGCTTCTAGAACAACAAAATTGAATGTATATTCCGGAGGTACTTCTTTTGATAATGTTACAGCTGCTACTTTAAGTGCATTGAGTGTATCAAGTGGAACAAATGTAGCCCTTACTGTAGGAAGTGTTTATGCTTTCCAAACTCAAGACGGTAAAAAAGGTTTGATTAAAGTAAATACAACCGGAAGCGGCAATCCGGTTTCTGGTCAAACATCTGCCCGCAATGCAAACGTTACGATTAAGGTTCAAAATTAGTAATTGATAATGCTACGTTGAAAGGAGTCATGCTTCCATGCATGACTCCTTTTTTATTTGTAAACAGAGTTCTATCTTTGTCTACATAAGTTTGTCAAGCAGTTAAACAGTGGTCATGAACGTATCCCCTAAAGTTGTTGTTTTCTGGACATTATTTACCTCCTGCTCTGTGACGCCTGATCCTGTGCCTGACGGATACCCCAATGCAAAGACTTATACATCTGTTATAAACACCATCAATCTTGGGAACAGTGGAACGGCAAATGCCATTGATACAGTGAAAACATCTGATGGAATAGCCAAGCTGCGTCTCGATGTGACAGGTGCCACGGGTACCAATTACATTTATATTCTAAAAGCATCTGACAATGGCATTTTCTATCCTATGCCTGTTTTAACCATCACCAATTCTTACGGTACTTTCGACTCTGGAAATTCAAGTACATATTCTTTAAAGGTTCCCAACCTCACCAGATTTGTAGTAGATATTCCAGTCACGGTCAGAAATAGCGGAACTCCAACTCCCATGAATGATGTCTATAAGATTTGGCTTACCAATATTCAGGGTGCTTTCACACTACCCGCTTATGATCGGACATTGGGTATGGCAACGATTAATCTGCTTTACAACCAGAGTGCATTACCCAATACATTTACTTACGCATCGGTAAGTATGGGAAGTCAATCTTCAAGAAATTATGGAAGTCAACTGGTAGCGACAGGTGCTATGACTGTACGAGATTCTACCGGCTATGTGGGTTCTCCGGAATCTGTAGACATCAGTTTGGTGACATTGACGGGCGGTAAGAAAGACAACAACTCTGCCGACCTGTGGCTCTATTCTCCTGCTGATGTAACCTTGGCCAATCCCGCAGTAAGTGGTCAGGACGATTTTGTGCTTCCAACAACCGGTACATCCAATACCACTTACTTTGATGTGTACACGGGTACAACTTCCTTTGATAGTTTGACGGCAGCAACGCTTGTTGCTCTGCCAACACCGTCTTATAAAAGTGTTGAGATCGCCTTGAATGGCGTGTACATTTTTCAAACGCACGAAGGCAAAAAAGGATTGATTAAAATATTGGGTATCAGTTCGGCAACAAGTGTCGGAGGCAAGGGCTCAACTGCCGGTCAGAACATCAGCGCAACGGTGAAGGTATTGAACTAAATAAAAATCATTTGAATAAAAAAAGACGGCCATAAACCGTCTTTTTTTATTTGTTTAATTTGCGTCCAAATTTTTCATTTGCTTTTTGCTGAATGATATCCTGCACAGGTCGTTTTTCAATTTTACTTTCCAACCAGGAAATGATATCGAAATAAATGAAGGCACGTTTTTCATACGCACTGTTGACGAGCAATAACATTTGGGATTTTAATTTTTCAAATCGTTCCATCAAATCTTGTTCTTCCACATCCGTACTCAGGTTTTTCAAAAAGTTGAGAATGAATTTTTGGAACAAGTGCAAATCATCTTTCTTCAATAAAAAACGGTAAGTAGAAATGATATAATGGTTGATGATGTCATAGTTCCCCAATTCGTAATGACAAATCAGATTGATGATCCGCGCGAAAGAGTGTATGTCTTCTCGTATATCGACCACCGGTTGGTTCACGATACGGTTGAGCCATTTGATGGTCATTTTATAATTACTGGCACCAAGATACATACAAGCAATCTTGTAGGTAAGTACTAATGAGGAATGCAGATCAAGCAAGCCAATGAGATCGTTTAATTCTTCCTGATGTTCATCTACTACTTTCGTTAAGCCTTCGTCAAATCTTCCCGTCATAAAATAACGATTGATCTCATGCATGTAATAGTATTTAAGCAACGTAATACGCATGCTTTCATTGATGTGAAAAGAAGGATTGCGGCTGATGGAATGCAGCTTGCGATTAGTTTGCACAAATTCCACATAGCGAAACAAACGATGCTGCACAATGAGCAGCTGATTAAGCGCTTTGATATAAGCTTCCAGCGAAGAGTTGATGATGTGTGTGTTCTCATCAAACAACTGCACAAGTTTGTGCGCAAACAAATATCCGTTTTCAAAATCTTGTGTGAAGAGAAAATATCCTGCAAACAAACGGTACAAATGGATCTTTTCACTCAGGGATAAATTTTCTTCTTTATACTCGGGTAAATTATTGTAGAAATAATCTTTTACTCTCGTGTAATCCTGTTCATCGCGAATGAAACCGAGACGTGTATAAAATGAATTGAGTTTGATGGATAAGTTCGCAAACGTTTGAATGTTGTTGATGCGCTGGCTTAACAAGCGTACATCAGAGATCAAAGCATCCACGCGCTCTTCCAGGTCAGGACCGATGGTTTGCAACAATACACCACGTTCCATTTTTAAAATTTCCAATTGCTGTTCCAGATTCTCCTGAAGAGATGCTAGTTTGCGCGCTTTCTTTAAAGTGGAAAGCCCCTGGCTGTACAATCTTCGTTCAAATAAAATTTGCGCGAAATCAATCTGTTCGCGAATTTGCAAATCGATAATTTTGGGAGAATTGTATAAGCGTAGTGCCTGCAATAGTTTTTGATACAGGTATGCTTTTTGATTGGCCAATTGCTCCGCTTTTATTTCAGGCAACTGCTTCAACAATTTTGTCTCATCGTACTCTTCAATCTTGTTTAAGTGATTAAAAAGTTTGACTAATTTCTTGTCTTCAGTATTTCCAGAGTTGCCTACCAACATGGAAAAGTACCGTTTTTCATTTTTGCTCAGCGAATGAATGAGCTCAAATACAGGGATGTTTTTATTTTTTGACACCGTATTTAATTTATATATATAATACTACTGATCAATACATTAAATATAAATAATAAATACTTAAAACCGTATATTGGGCTCTTATTGTATTTTGCAGTAGAGAACGTACTAAAATATAAATTAAACCATTGATTTACATAGTAATAGTATTGTTTTTAAAGTGGTAAAAAACGTATATAATTGAAAAAATTTCCTATGAATGCATTGAAACTCGTATATATTTGTTTCATAAGAATTTAAAGAGAATGTCGTCAGCAGTTAAAATGAGTGGTGCAGAAGCGTTGATCAAATGTTTAGAAAACATGGGAGTGGAATATATTTTCGGATATTCCGGCGGAGCTGTCATTCCTATATTTGACGCGTTATACGACTCTTCAATTCAATTGATCATGACGCGTCACGAGCAAGGAGCTACTCATATGGCCGATGGTTATGCACGCGTTACAGGTAAGCCAGGTGTGGTGCTTGTCACCAGCGGTCCTGGAGCAACGAACGCCATCACGGGTATGTTGACTGCTCAAATGGATTCTATACCAATGATTGTATTGACAGGTCAGACGATCACACCATTGTTAGGAATGGATGCTTTTCAAGAAGCGGATACCTTTGGTATGAGTCTTCCTGTTGTGAAACATAATTACCTGGTTCGAAATACATCAGATATTCCACGCATCATACGAGAAGCTTTTTTAATCAGCACAACTGGCAGACCTGGTCCTGTGTTGGTTGATTTACCTAAGGATATCACATCTGCTCCTTTCCATGGAGACTTTGATGCACAACCGAATATTCCTGGTTATGCTTCACACAAAGCAGTGGACTTGACAGCGGTAGAACTCTTAGCAGAATATTTAAATGCTTCTCAAAAACCTTTGCTGTTAGTAGGCCATGGTGCTTTGTTAGCTGGCGCTTCGAAAGAAGTAATGGAGTTGGCAACAAAGATGAATGCACCGGTAACGAATACTTTATTGGGTAAAGGATGTTTTCCTGAAACACATGATTTGTCTTTAGGTATGCTGGGTATGCATGGTACAGCCTATGCCAACAAAGCAGTACTTGAATGTGACTTGATCATTTCCATCGGTTCACGTTGGGACGATAGGATCAACGGCAATCCGAAGCAGTTCGCGCCACAAGCAAAAAAATTACACATCGATATCGATCCGGCAGAAATTGGTAAACTTATCGTACCGGATGCCTTTGCGATTGGAGATGCAAAAGAAATATTGTGTGCGTTATTGCCATTGATTAAAAGAAATGATACCGCACAATGGGTTAGTCGTATGAACGACTTAAAAGAAACCTTCCCGTTGAACTATGAAACAAACGGCTTATTACGTGCTCAACATGTAATAGATGAAATATACAAAGTATCAAAAGGCAATGCCATCGTGACGACCGATGTAGGTCAGCACCAAATGTGGGCTGCACAGTTTTACCTCAGTGACAAAGCAGATACCTGGTTGTCTTCAGGTGGAGCAGGTACAATGGGTTTTGGATTTCCAGCAGCGCTTGGCGCTCAACTGGCAGACCGCACAGCTACTGTTATCGCGATAGTAGGTGATGGAGGATTTCAAATGACACTGGCTGAACTATCTACTGCTGCTGTTCATAAGTTGCCCGTTAAGATATTGGTCATTGACAACAAATACTTAGGCATGGTACGTCAGTGGCAGGAATTATTTCTCGATTCACGTTATTCAGGTATAGACTTAGAAGGCAATCCTGATTTTGTGAAACTGGCAGAAGCTTATGGAGTAAAAGGATTTCACATAGATAAACCGGAAAACCTGACCGCTGTCTTGACCGCGGCATTGGCATATAACGATGGGCCTTGTGTCATTCATGCAGAGGTAGTTAAAGAAGATAATGTATACCCTATGGTGCCTGCAGGTAAGACCTTGGATCACATGATTCTTGAACCGCCAACAGTAAAATTGGACATGCCTGAGGGAAGTACATAAGATCTCATCTACTTATCATTTCTTTATCTATTGATGTATATAAAAACAACGTAGCATGAAAAACATTCATTTTGTAGCAGAGATTGTTCAAACACAAGGAGTATTGTTGAGAGCCGGATTGGTATTGGAACGCAGAGGCTTTGTATTGGAAGCGTTGGAAACGTTTGATGCTAAAGGCAGAACATTTCTAAACATCCGTGCGAAGGGAGAAGAAGAGAAAAAAGATCAGGCGATCAAACAACTGGCGAAGTTGATTGATGTGATCTCGATACAAGAAGCTACTGGCTTGGAACTGGAAAATTTTGAAAAGCAATTTCAACCAGTTGCAATGCTTGCATAAGTAAAAAACAGATTTAGCATAAGCCTGTCATTTCCATTTCTTAAATTAGACGTGTGAAAAGACAGGCTTTATTTTTTATTTTTTTTACAACACTGCTTTTATCCAACATAACGTATGGACAGCAGCGTGTAGCCATTGTACTTAGTGGTGGTGGTGCGAAAGGCCTGGCTTACATCGGAGCACTCAAAGCGTTGGAAGAAAATGGGATCCCGATTGATTATATTGTTGGCACTTCTATGGGTGGCTTGGTTGGTGGCTTTTACGCTGCAGGCTACAGTCCGAAAGAAATGGAAGAGCTTGTTGTTTCGCAACGTTTTCAAAACTGGGTAAAGGGAGAATTAGAAGAAGGCGATAAGATCAGTATTTTTCAACAAGACAAAGATCCATCGATCGTAAACTTTAGAGTGGGTTATGATACCCTTTCTTCCACCAGTATCAAAGCCAATACGCTCATCAAAGATCATTGCCTGCGTCTGGCACTTATGGATGAATTGTCAAAAGCATCCGCCAAAGCGCATAATGATTTTGACAGTTTGGTAATTCCTTTTCGCTGCGTCACATCTGAAATTTTTATGCAGAAAGAAGTGGTGATCAGTAAAGGGAATTTAAACGAAGCGCTAAGAGCTACGATGGCTGTGCCTTTGTTCTTCTCTCCGCAAAAAATAGATGAGGTCTATCTTTTCGATGGAGGACTCTACAATAATTTTCCTGTGAACACGACCAAGAAAATTTTTAAACCAGATGTAGTATTAGGATTCAACGTTTCGGATAAAGTATTCAGTGAATATCCTTACAAAGACGCGGAGCGAATGGTCGATACGCGCTTGTTGTCATATCTACTCTTGTCGAGAAGTGATACCATACAGCTGGATTCGGAAGATGTATACATTCAACCGGACTTACAGGCTTATAGTTCAATGGAATTTGCGGAAGCGCAAGGATTGATAGATGCTGGCTACAAGAGCACGATGGAAAAGATGCCACGCATAAAAGCCGCTGTGTCTGCCAGAAGAGATAGTTTGTATTACGATCAGAGAAGAGCAGCGTTTATCGAAGGAGAAAAAGAATATGACATTGACAGAGTTGAAGTAAGAGGATTTAAAAATGCAGGTGAATTGGAAAAGTTTTTCAAGCCCGACACGGCAGGACATTATCCGATGAAAGCCATACGCAATGGGTATTTTATTTTAGAACAATCTACCGCGTACGATCATTTTGCCCCTTACTTAACATACGATGAAAGCACGTCTAAGTATCAGTTTCACCTGAACTTAAAACACAATAAAGACCTTAAGATTGGTTTGGGTGGAGTGATCTCGAACAGACCCATCAGTTATTTATTCTTAAGTGTTGAAAAGGATTTCTTTTTTAGAAGGAGACATAATTTTTATTCCAACGGATACATCGGTGTGTTTTATATTTCAAACTATACCAGAGCACGTGTATATTTTCACACGTATCGTACGGCATTTCTGGAAGGATCATTTACGTATAACAAATGGGATTATTACCAGACCAGTAACCTATTACTCCTGCGTACAGAGAATCAATCGGTATTGAAACAAAATGAAATCAATTTCAAATTAAGTTTAAAGAAAGCGGTCAGGAAAAAAGGGATCTTAGGAGTAAGTGCCGCTTATGTAGATTCAGAATCCAATTACAGCATCATCTCTTCTCTCAATTCAGGAGATACGTTGAGTTACTCCAGGATACACATGTTCCAGGGGCGTGCAGAATATGAAAACAGTAAGTTGGACCGCATTCAATATGCCTCCAAAGGATATTTTTTCCATGTTGACTTGAATTATTATGCAGGTCTGGAATTGTTCGAGCCAGGTACATTGGAAAAACAAATTACGGGACTTACCTGGCAGCCTGGCTATAGAGGTGAAGCAGCAAGAAGCTGGGTAGCGTTCCAATTGCAGCTGGGTAAATTTTTCCGTCTTCATAAACGATATACGGTGGGCGTGTTTTCACAAAATTATTTTTCTACTCAACCTCTTTTCTTTAACCATAAAGCCACTGCATTTTATGCCAAACCATTCATGCCCATCATGGATAGTTATACCTTGTACTACGAAGATTTCAGGTCTTCTAATTTTATCGCTGGGGGATTGGTCAACATCGTGAACCTTCGTAAAAATTTGGATTTTCGTATTGAAGCACATCCATTTTATAATTTCTTGCCCGTCCGATTTAACGCACCAACCGGTGGCTCCGGAGTGGATAAACAATATTACAACAGCACACCTGAGCTTAAATTTATAGCGGCAGGTGGCTTGGTTTATCATTTTATGCTGGGGCCAATTTCGGTTCAGGCTACGTATTACGACACCAAAGCATTGGGTAAATCTAAATTCGGATTTGTAGTGCATGCAGGGTTCTTATTGAGAAATAAAAGATGGGATGACTAATTAAAAAAATCAATTGCTCAACGAATAAAAAATCATTACCATTTATAACATGCAAAAAAAAGTAATTCTGGTTACGGGAGGAAGTTCCGGCATAGGCAAAGCGATCTGTCAATACCTGACAGCAAAAGGCTATACCGTATACGGCACGAGCCGAAAGCAACAGCAAGGAGAAGGTTTTCCATTGCTTTCTATTGATGTCACGAACGATCAATCAGTGAAAGAAGGTATAGCAGAATTGATCAGAAAAGAAGGACGTATCGATGTACTCGTAAACAACGCCGGCATAGGTATGATGGGTGCGGTAGAGGACAGTATTCCGCAAGACAGTTTAAAAGTATTTGAGACGAATGTCTTTGGTCCGTTGAGAACGATGCAGGCGGTGCTTCCGGCCATGCGTGCGCAGCGGTCCGGGCTCATCATCAATATAGGAAGTATAGCAGGTTACATGGGCCTGCCTTATCGAGGCATATACAGTGCAACGAAAGCATCTCTTGGAATGATCACAGAAGCCTTGCGCATGGAGCTAAGACCTTACAACATTCGCGCTTGCGTGTTGGATCCAGGCGATTACAGCACGAGCATTGCACAACATAGGCAAGTCAATATTCCGGAACAATCTCCCTACAAAGAAAAAGTAATAGCACTTGAAAGAATGATCGATGAGGAAGTACATGGCTCTTCTGATCCTTTGGAAGTAGCACAACTGATAGAGAAAATCATCCATACTCCGGAACCAAAAGTAAGGTACTTGTCCGGAAAGTTCTTGCAAAAAGTTTCTGTTGCGCTGAAACAATGCATCGGTGGGAAATTCTTTGAAGGGATATTGGTCAAGCACTATAAGCTGTAAGGCACTGCATTTAAAAATTGAAATTCCTTCCTTCTATTTCTTCTTTCTCTCGCGAACTCATCAAAGACAGTATTCGCGTATACCTTGATTTGCTCAAAATCATGGTGCCGGTAAGCGTTGGTATTCGTTTACTTCAGCAAACAAATGCAATAGAGAGGATCGGTCATTGGTTCGCACCTCTAGCGATCTCGTTGGGCTTGCCTTCAGGAGCATCTATGGTTTGGGTAAACACACTGCTTACGAATATGTATGGTGGTATGATCACGTTTCATTCATTGGGTCTCGGAACGAGTATGAGTGTAGCACAAGTTACAGTACTTGCCCAGTTGATGCTTGTAGCGCATACATTTCCCATCGAATTGTCTATTGCACGCAAAGCGGGTATTCCGTTTCTTTCTATGTTTTTCTGGCGCTTCCTATTGGCTATTAGTTCAGCGTGGCTTCTGTATCGCACACTTACTTTTTTTCAATTGTTGCAAGAGCCTGTCCGCTTACCAGACGTCATGGCACTTCCAGGAAACATGAACGACAGTTGGTCGGCTTGGTTTTTTAATGAACTTCATCGCTATGCCATGGTATTTGTTGTTGTCCTTGCGTTGATGGCTGTCATGCGACTTTTAAAAGCGACAGGCTTTATTGATGTTTTCAGTCGCTCGCTTCGCCCTGTCATGCGTTGGTTAGGCATACACGAATCAGTCATTCCAATCACCGTTGTAGGGATGACATTAGGCATTCTATATGGTGGAGCGTTGATGATTGAAGAAACGCGCAAACACCAACTGGCGCCTAAAGATGTGTTCTATGCTTTTTGTCTGATGGGAATATGCCATAGCATCATCGAAGACAGTTTACTCATGATGACACTGGGTGCAAATGGATACATTGTATTCTTGTATCGCCCGGTTTGTGCACTGTTGACCTTATTTGTTGCTGTGCGATTATTTAATGTGCTGCCAGAGCGATTATCGCAATGGATCATGCAAAGAAAAAATAAATAAGGGTTAGTCGTTAGTTCAAAATAAGGCACTTGACCAACGACTAACCCTTATGAACGAATTAATATCTTTCAAAATTGGAAAAGAAAAAGTTAGCTTCAATCAAAGCATTTTCGTCAGAGTCAGAACCATGAATGGCATTGAGTTCCATGGAACTGGCATATAGTTTACGGATCGTGCCTTCTTCCGCTTTGGCTGGATTGGTGTTGCCAATCAATGTACGAAAATCCTGAACCGCATTGTTTTTTTTGAGTACAGCTGCAATGATCTTTCCGGAAGACATGAAGTTTACCAGAAAATCATAGAATGGTTTGCCAGTATGTATGTCATAAAATTGTGCTGCCTGTTCGGCAGAAAGACGTATCATTTTCAACGCGACGATTTCAAATCCGGTTCCTTCGATTTGTTGAAGAATAGCTCCTGCATTTCCAGCAGCCACGGCATCGGGCTTGATCATTGTAAAGGTTAATGTTCCAGTCATTTTTTCTAATTTTGTTGTAAATTAAAAAGATTTCAGAATTATATTCATAAATTGAGATCCAAACGACCGCAAACAAATCGACTGAGCCCACGAGTCATTTTGAAAAAGACGTTATTCTATTAATTATCAGGCAGCATGCAGGATTTGTCCGAGCTTGGCCAATTGTTGGCTACTCCCAAAAAAATTGTAATCACCACCCATCAAAAGCCCGATGCAGATGCATTAGGTTCTTCGCTGGCATGGTGTCGTTACCTGATAAAGAAAGGGCATACTGCTAGAGTCATTACACCTACTGACTATCCGCAGTTTTTGGAGTGGATGCAAGGCAATGACGATGTCATTGTGTTCAGTGATAAAACAGAATCAGAATGTGAAGAATACATCAAAGCAGCAGACGTGATTTGTTGCCTTGATTTTAATGCGCTGGCCAGAATAGGAACACTTGGAGAGCTTGTTAAACTGGCTACTGCAAAGAAAGTGCTGATCGATCATCACCTGGCGCCGGAAAGTTTTGCAGATCTTACTTTTTCAGATACGAAAGCGGCAGCAACTGCCGTTTTGATTTACGATTTGATTGTTGGTTTAGGAGATAAAGCCTTTCTTGATATTTACATTGCAGAATGTATTTATGCCGGAATCATGACAGATACCGGATCTTTCAGGCATTCTTCTACAGATCGAAGAGTACACCTGATCATTGCAGACCTCATGTTGTTTAACTTGGACAATGCCAGGATACATCGTTTGATATTTGATACGAGTACGGAAGAAAGACTTCGGTTTTTGGGTTATGCCCTGTCGGAAAGATTGTATGTATTGAACGAGTACTATACGGCCTTCTTTACTATTTCAGGCAAAGACCTAGAACGCTTTCACTCTCAAACGGGCGATACAGAAGGGTTAGTAAATTACGCATTATCTATGGAGGGTATTGTATTGGCTATTTTGTTGATCGAGCGTGAAGACGGAGTGAAGCTTTCGTTCCGTTCAAAAGGGGAGTTTTCTGTCAGTGAATTTGCACGTAAACACTTCAATGGAGGCGGCCACCGCAATGCAGCGGGTGGCATTTCAGACGTAGGTTTTTCGGAAACCGTAAAAAAATTAATGGATATTCTCCCTACTTATAAAGAACAATTACTAGAAAATTACAGAAAGGAAAAATTTGTATGTTAAAAAAGACTTCATTTATTATTGCCCTTTGTTCAGCGCTCATGCTGGCGTCCTGCGACCCTTACAAGACTTCTCCGGGAGGATTGAAATATGAAATATTAAAAGATTCGACAGGACCCGTAGGTGAACTGGATGGTTATGTATTGTTTGACTTGTTGATGAAAACATCAAAAGATTCTACCATACAAAACACGTTTGAAGGCGGAAGACCTATTCCATTCGGTATTTTCAAACCCACTTACAAAGGTTGTATTTTGGAAGCTTTTCAATTGCTTTCAGAAGGAGACAGTGCCCGTTTCATCGTACAGGCAGATTCTTTCTTCCTTAAAACACAAGGCGCACCGCAAGTTCCGGAAGGAATAGATCCAAAAGATCAATTGACCTTTACCATCAAAATTCGCAAACTCTTCACGAAAGCTTATGTAGAAGAAGAAACGAAGAAAATGAAAATACAGGAAGAGCAAAGTGCTGTGCTTAGCGAGAAGCAAATTCAAGCTGACTCTGCCATGATCGCTGAATACCTGGCAAAAAATAAAATCAAAACAGTAAGAACACCTCAAGGCATACACCTTGATTTCAAAAAAGTAAACAACGAAGGCATCAATCTGATCAAAGGAGATTCAGTGAAGGTGCATTATGTAGGCCGCCTATTGGATGGTACAGAGTTTGACCGTTCCGGCAATGAGCCATTCACTCTTGCTTTAGGATATGGACAAGTGATACCAGGTTGGGAAGATGCTTTGTTGCAAATGAAAAAAGGTGAAAAGGCTGTTGTATACATTCCAAGCGGACAAGCTTATGGTCCTCGTGGCAACAGAGGTATTCCTCCAAACTCCATCCTGGTATTTGATATAGAAGTAGTAGAGTAAAAAATAAAATTTAAATAGATGAAAACACTTTTTATTTGCCTGGCCCTATGCATGCCGCTATTGGCCTTGTCACAAGAGATCAAACATTACAAACAAGTTTCGGAAACGGGTTTGAGGTATCATTTTTACAAAGATGTAAAAGGTAATCCAGCTGTTCCTGAAAATGTGATCAAAGTAAATTTCCAGATGTATACATCAACAGATTCTTTGTTGAGAGATACCTGGAAAGAATCTGGTGCGATTACTGCTTATGCACAGAAGTCAGCCTACAAAGGAAGTTTGGAAGAAGCATTTCTTATGTTGTCTGCAGGAGATAGCGCTGCATTTCTAATCAGTGCGGATTCTATGTTTGACAAGGCGATTCGCGCTCCCATGCCTGAATTCATTAAGAAAGGCAGCTTCTTTAAATTCATTATTAAGATGGAGGGTGTCTATACAAAAGATGAGTATACTGAAATAGTAAAGAAAGAGGAAGCGGTACTGATTGATAAAGAAGACAAAGAGATCCAGGACTACATGAAGGCAAATAACCTGAAAGGTGTTAAACAAAAATCAGGATTGTATTATGTACAAACAAAACCAGGCAAAGATACAATCACTGCAAAACCAGGTAAAACGGTAAGTGTACATTATACAGGAAAATTATTGAACGGTACAAAGTTCGATAGTTCAGTAGATAGAAACGCGCCGTTTGATTTCGCCTTAGGCAAAGGCCAGGTGATTAAAGGCTGGGATGAAGGTCTGGCTTTGATGAGTGTAGGTGAAAAAGGATTTCTTTTGATTCCTTCTGCTTTGGGTTATGGTACAAGAGGTGCAGGGGGTTCTATTCCTCCAAACAGTATCTTGATCTTTGAAGTAGAACTATTGGACGTCAAATAAACTGCACGTGAGAGCTGTCTTCTTTTTATTGATGTTGATTTTGTCTGTCGGTTTCGCAAAAGCGCAATACGATACGATCACAACGCCGGCTGGATTGAAATACATCGTACTTCAAAAAGGAACCGGTGCACAGCCTGTGAAAGGATCAAAAGTAAAAGTGCATTATACGGGCAGACTCGCCAACGGGAAAGTATTCGATACATCAAGAGGAGCTGCAGGTCCGTTTAAATTTACGATCGGCGCGAAGGATGTGATACCAGGTTGGGACGTAGGATTTACGATGATGCACGAAGGAGAAAAAGGAATTTTAATTGTTCCTCCTAATCTCGCGTATGGTCCAAGAGGTATTCCAGATGAAGAGAATCCGGGCAAATACATTATCCCTCCCAACGCAGAATTGACGTTTGATGTGGAGCTGATCAGCGTGAAATAAAAGAGTGATCAGTGGACAGTTGTCAGTGATTAGTTATTAGTTATAAAACAAAGAAGTCCCGATTAATCGGGACTTCTTTGTTTTATGTTCTTCATGATAAAAGGCTTTCGATTTTCGAGAGCCTTTTATTTTTATCTTGATCACTGACAACTGTCCACTGATCACTTTTTTATCCATTCATCGAGATCAAGAACTCGTTATTGTCTTTTGTCTTTGACATTCTGTCAAGCAAGAATTCCATCGCTTCAATAGAGTTCATGTCAGACATGTACTTACGAAGAATCCAAACACGAGACAATTCGTCTTTGTCCATCAACAAATCTTCACGACGGGTACCGGATGCAGGAACATCGATGGCAGGGTAAACGCGTTTGTTCGCCAATTTTCTATCCAGTTGAAGTTCCATGTTACCTGTACCTTTGAATTCTTCAAAGATGACCTCGTCCATTTTAGAACCCGTTTCAATCAAGGCTGTTGCGATGATGGTTAATGATCCACCATTTTCTACGTTACGTGCGGCACCGAAGAAACGCTTAGGTCTGTGCAAGGCGTTGGCATCCACACCACCTGATAAGATTTTACCTGAAGAAGGAACGACAGTGTTATATGCTCTGGCCAAACGAGTGATGGAATCAAGCAAGATCACTACATCGTGTCCGCACTCTACCATACGTTTTGCTTTTTCTAAAACGATGTTTGATATTTTTACATGGCGATCGGCCTGTTCATCGAAAGTAGAAGAAATCACTTCTCCTCTTACGCTTCTTGCCATATCGGTTACCTCTTCCGGACGTTCGTCGATCAACAAGATGATCAGGTAAACTTCCGGATGGTTTTCTGCAATGGCGTTGGCAATTTCTTTCAACAAAACTGTTTTACCACTTTTAGGTGGTGAAACGATCATACCTCTTTGACCCTTACCAATCGGAGCGAACAAATCGAGTACACGCGTAGAGATGTTATTGGGTGCACCACGCTTGCTGCTCAGGTGCAATTTTTCGTCGGGAAATAAAGGTGTCAAAAATTCAAACGGAATACGGTCTCTGATTTCATCGGTTGTTTTTCCGTTCACCGATTCTACTTTCAATAAAGCGAAATATTTTTCACCTTCTTTTGGAGGACGCACATGTCCGTGAATGGTATCACCTGTTTTCAATCCAAATAATTTCACTTGTGAAGGTGAAACGTAGATGTCATCAGGGCTGGCAAGGTAGTTGTAATCTGCAGAGCGAAGGAAGCCATATCCTTCTTGCATCATTTCCAATACGCCGGTATTTTCAATCAGTCCGTCAAATTCTTTAACGTTCAGATTAGGCTTTCTTGGTTTGAATCCTTCTCTTTCTTCTCTTGCTTGTTCAAAGCTCGTTTCTCGGATCGGTGCAGGAGTAGATTCTTCAGAAATAATATGTTTGGGTGTTTCGTAGAGCGGTGATTCAAAAGAGGGTTCAGAAGCAGAAGGAACAAAAGTGTCTGCAGGAATATCCTTTACATTTTCACGCTTCATACGCGTACGTTTTTTCAAATCCGTTTTTTCTTCTTCCGGTTCAGCTCCTTCAACAGGAGCGGCTACAACGTTTGCACGTTTAAAAGTGGATTTACTTTCAGTTGGTTTGGGGGCCTTTTCTGGCATAAGCGCTTGGTGGTCTAAAATTTTGTAAATGAGCTCTCCTTTTTGGAGTTTTTTGAAGTTGGGAACTTCTAGTTTTTCGGCAATTTCTCGTAATTCTGAAAGTAGCTTGAGATCTAATTCTTCAATGTTATACATAAAATAAAATAATTAATTGCATTCAGGACGAAGCCTAAACAGAAGGGAGGTAAGAAAGGTAAGTTAGTAAATCAAGTGAGTGTATTCTTAGCGATGTGAACCAAAGAATGTTCAACAGGTTGTGTTTGGTATTGCAATAATAAACCGATTTATACTATTTGTCAATAGCCTATGGAATATTCTGCAAATACTTATTATTTATAAAATTCAGCCATTTTATCTAACTTGTGGCTGACATTACAAATATACGACATGTTACCGATTAATCTTATAAGAGAACAGAAAGATACCGTTATTGCTGGTTTACGAAAAAAGCACTTAAAGGATGCGGAAAAATTGATTGAGAGTGTTATTCAGCTCGATCAACAACGCCGAGAAGTTCAACACAACGCAGATGCCTTGTCTGCAGAGGCCAACGGACTGGCCAGGCAGATTGGTGAATGGATGAAGTCGGGTAAAAAAGAGGAAGCTGAAAGCCTGAAAGGGAAAACGGCAGAAAATAAAATCATATTAAAAGAACTGCAAGATCAGCTGGCTAAACTAGAAGAAGAGCTGTTGGCCATCATGGTCCGCATTCCGAATGTGCCAAGTCCGCAGGTTCCAGAAGGGAGAACACCCGAAGAAAATATAGAAGTATACAAAGCAGGTGCAATACCGGCCTTGTCAGATCAGGCTAAACCGCATTGGGAGCTGATCAAAGACTATGACATCATCGACTTTGAACTTGGGAATAAAATTGCCGGTGCAGGATTTCCCGTATACAAAAACAAAGGCGCAAAACTTCAAAGAGCACTCATCAATTTTTTCCTGGATGAGGCAATTGCAGCGGGTTACATTGAAATTCAACCACCGATATTAGTGAATGCCGCATCGGGCTTTGCCACTGGACAATTGCCAGACAAAGACGGGCAGATGTACCACGATGCTACAGATGATTTGTACCTCATTCCAACCGCAGAAGTTCCGATTACCAATTTATACCGAGATGTCATTCTCAAAGAAGACCAGCTGCCGGTGAAAAATGTAGGCTATACACCATGCTTCAGGAGAGAAGCCGGATCATGGGGTGCCGATGTAAGGGGGCTCAATCGCTTGCATCAGTTTGATAAAGTTGAAATTGTACAAATTTCCCAGCCTGAAAATTCTTATGCTATTCTAGAAGAGATGAAAGCACATGTTACTTCTTTGCTGACAAAGCTGGAGCTGCCGTTCCGTATTTTGAAATTGTGTGGAGGGGATATGAGCTTTACTTCTGCATTGACGTTTGACTTTGAAGTGTATTCAGCCGCACAAAAGAGATGGCTGGAAGTAAGTTCAGTCAGTAACTTTGAAGCATACCAAGCCAATCGATTGAAGTTGCGCTACAAGACAGGTGATGGTAAAACACAGTTGTTGCATACGCTGAATGGCAGTGCTATGGCTCTACCGCGCATTGTCGCTGCTCTTTTAGAAAACAATCAAACGGCAAATGGAATAAAACTTCCTGAGGTGTTGCATGCGTATACTGGTTTTGAAAAAATTTAATTTTTGCAGTACAATCGTTTCACAAGGATAAAAGAGAAGGGTTGCAAACGATTTGATCGTCTGC